>JAGOUP010000090.1 GCA_018061205.1 Candidatus Levyibacteriota bacterium
ATATAGATATGTCTACTCTATTCAAGGAGCTAATATTTATGAGTCACTTTTTTAAACAGATTAGTTCTGATAAAATATTCTTGCTTGGTCTAGGAGGATCATTGGTACTTCTCACGATAACTCTCGTAATCATTGGTATCTTCTATACAAAACTGGCTCCCTTCCTTCCTCTATTTAATCAAATGACATGGGGAGTCGCCCGACTTGGAACAAAAGAAGAACTATTTATTCCTGCTTTTATCTCTCTAGTTATCCTCACTATTAATAGTATAGTAGCAACATATATTTATGAAAAACTTCCCTTAGTTTCCCGTATACTCTGTATTACTAGCTTACTTATTGCTTTGTTTGTTTTACTCTTTACTATCAGAACAATTCAAATAATTATCTAATATGGACTTTTTTTCTATCGTTTTAATTCCTCTTTTAATCTCATTTATCATTACTGCTCTCGCAACACCGTTATGTATTATTTTTTTAAAAAAATTTGATATTGTAGATGATCCCAAAAAACATATACATCCTGCGATTTTACACAATAAACCGATTCCAAGAGGAGGTGGAATTCCATTATTTTTGGGAGTTTTTATTTCTAGTATCTTTTTTCTCCCCCTAACACCTATCACGCAAGCATTATTTTTTGCAAGTTTCCTCAGTCTCGTTATTGGCGTTTTGGACGATAAATATGATCTCTCACCCTATTTCCGTTTTGGCATGAATATTGTGGCAGCAAGTATTGTTGTGTGGAGTGGTATTACTATTCCATTTGTTACAAATCCCTTGGGAGGAATTCTCGAACCAAAACAGCTTATGAATTTTTTTCCTTTTTTAGCAACATTTGAAACCATCCTACCCAGTATTCTCGCTATTATTTGGATCATATGGGTAATGAATATGCTTAATTGGAGTAAAGGAGTTGACGGACAAATGCCGGGAATTGTCGCAATTTCAGCTATTGTTATTGGTATTGTCAGTCTTCGTTTTCCACTTTCTGATCAAAATACATATATTGCAGCTCTTTTATCCTTTATCATTGCTGGAGCAGCACTCGGATTTTTGTTGTTTAACTTTTCTCCCGCAAAAATTTTTCCAGGATATGGTGCAACCAGTATTTATTTATTATTGGCTGCTGTCTCAATCCTTTCTGGAGCAAAATTGGCAACAGCATTGCTTGTTATGGGTGTCCCCATGATTGACGGTATTTTTACTATTGGTAGACGGATTTGGAATGGCCATTCACCTTTTTGGCATGACAAAAAACATTTACATCATCTTCTTTTGCAATTCGGATTTGGACCGAAAACTATTGCATTGTTTTATTGGGTGCTATCTGCTATATTGGGATTACTTGCACTCAACTTATCAAGTAAAGGGAAATTATTTGCCCTTATTATGATTTTACTTATTATCGGAGGAACGCTTTTTTCACTTCACTCGGTATTAAAAGCGAAAAATGAAAAAGAAATTATTTAGTGTTCTCAAACTACTTCGCCCCAGACAATGGATTAAGAATCTAACGCTCTTTGCTGCTATTACTTTTGACGGATCACTTTTTGATATCATGGCTTTACAAAAAGTAATGTTGGCTTTTATTATTTTTTGTGGGCTCTCTTCTGCAATTTATATCATCAATGATATTTTTGATATAAAAAAGGATAGATTACATCCTTTTAAACGATTTCGACCACTAGCAAAAGGATCTCTTTCTATACCACAAGCATTGGTGATTTCTGTTATTCTGACCGCTGTTTCTCTCTGGCTCAGTACATTCATCAACCCCGCATTTTTTCTTATTGGCATAATTTATCTTTTGCTACAATTGTCATACTCCATGCTTTTAAAGCATATAGCAGTTATTGATATCTTAGCTATTGCAATTGGGTATATTCTCCGTGTATATGCAGGTGAATTCGCATCGGGATCACATATTTCCGTATGGCTACTCCTCACAACAATCGCCATTTCTCTTTTTGTAGCTATCGGAAAGAGGCGATCAGAATTAACGCTTATTTCTCAATATTCTGAAGAACAAAAAGCTTCGATTAGAAAAACACTTTCTCATTATTCAGAACGATTATTGGATGTCTACGCATCTATTTTTGCAACGTCTACATTTATTTCTTATTCTCTTTTCACATTTCTGGAAAATCCAACTGGTTTTAAATTATCCCTTGGCGTATTATTACCCGACTTTCTCCCTGAATCATTCCAAAGAAAATGGTTGATGATCACTATTATTCCTGTTGTCTATGGACTCATGCGCTACCTACAGGATATTTATGAGAAACATGAAGGAGAGAGTCCTGAGAAAGTATTGTTATCAGATATACCTCTGTTATCAACTGTTATTATTTGGATTGTGCTCGTAATAACGATTATCTATCTTATCGGATAATTACTGCTTTTGTGCATACTGCTTGCTAACCCATCCGCTCTTTCCATCTTCTAATGTAATTTTATACCATTCCTGATTTTCTTCGATAATAGCAAATGTTTCTCCTGGATTTACTCTTCCCATCTCTGCTCCTGCTGATGAACTAGCATCCCGAACCCGTAAGAATCCAGTTGGTGTTTCTAGAATAACTACATTAGATACAGATATTGCTGCAGAGGGCGTTGCAGCAACATCTGTTACTGATGGTGTTGGTGAAACAAATGCCTCTCCTACTGAAACTCCTAGATATGCAACAACGGTTAATTTGTATCCTGCAATTGTTTTAATTCGGATAGTCTTTTCTCGATATCCATCTTTTTTTATGGTAACCTCATGATCTGACTCTGTAATATCTTTGAGAAGCAGTGGGGTAACACCAGATGAACTACTATCTACTGCTATTTGTGCATTTTCAGGAAACGAAATCAGTAAAAGTTGCACAGCCTTTTGGTCTTCAATAGGAGTCAAACTAATAATACTGCCTTCAGATGTTACTCCTTTTCCAAAAGTCCGATCCACAACTGTCAAAATAGATTTTGAAATAGTAATCTTTTCTTCAAATGGGGTAAAAAGAGGATTTTCTGGATCAACTTTGATATTGTATTCTCCCACTGCAAGCATATCTTGTCCTTCACATTTACAAAGTGGGGTTTGTCCAATAAGCTTCCCATTTATATATACTTTACTC
>JAGOUP010000091.1 GCA_018061205.1 Candidatus Levyibacteriota bacterium
CTCTTTTCTCTGGTTCTGAAATGATTTTTCCTTGACCCCAAACATATTGCTTTAGGCAATCACCGACCACAATTGGCTCCCTATCAGATGATTGCCATAAACGCAAAATAACAAGTCCAACAAAAATACTCCAGAATATAAAACTCCTTTTGCTCATTCACACATTGTACAGATGCAAGATAAAATCCAGATAAAAAAGTGTTCAAGAAATGATGAATTTTTTACTGAGGCGCAGCCTCAGCGTACTGAGGCTGCGCCTCAGTAAATTCTCGCACCAAATCATCCTCTTCTATCTTATTCAAAGCTTTTTTAAAACGCGCCCCTTTGGCCCCTTTAACTTTCTTTTCACAATCAGTCCAATTTGAATGAACCTCCACTTTACCGTTCACTCTACTTACATAAGAAAATGCCTGGGTATTTGAGCGCGATTTTGAACTTTTTTTACTCTTGACCTTTACAGAATCCTGTGAAACATCTGTAACATTTGCAATTGGATAACCCGAAAGAGGACCGTTGTAAAGGGCTGTATTTACATTGTCTGCAAAAGAGGTTGCGATGATATCACACCTTTCGTTGCCTGCGACTCCAATGTGACCACCGACATATTTGAAGTCAACCTTTTTGTTTTCACAGGCACTCAATAGTCGTTGCCACAAATCCTTATTCAAAACATCATCTTTTGTTTTTGTCTTCCAACCATTCATCTGCCAACCATGAACCCATTTTGTAATCCCATTTATGAGGTACGACGAGTCTGTATAGATAACATTTAATGAATCTTTCTCAACTTTTTCTAGTGCGCAAATTGCGGCCAATATTTCCATGCGATTGTTTGTAGTATTTTCTTCGCGACCACCCAACTCAATACAGATGTCTCTCATCTGTAAAACAACGACCGCACCCCAACCACCGGGTCCAGGATTACCTCTCGATGACCCATCAGTAAAAATTATATTTTGCATAAAAAGTAGTATAACATTTACACTAGTTATTTTGGAAAGGTGACATCTATCACTCTCAACCTGATCTCCGGTCTACCACGAAACATTGATTTTTCTATCGAGGCAACTAGATCAACACCTTCCCCTACTTTTACTTTATCCATCCATTTTTCTTTTTCTCCAAAAAAACTTATTGCCGAAACCTTATCCTCATTATTTTTTTTAAAAACAAACTCCACATGATCATTACTTTTTCCAAATTTTTTAATGAGTATTGGTTTTATATTTCTAAAAATAAAACTAGGTTTTGGATTGCCTACACCGAAAGGGGCGAGTTTATTTATATCATTAAATAGATTACCACCAACTTCATCCAGAGCAATTTCCGCGTCAACAAAATTTTCTTCTGTCTTACGTTTTATGTTCAATTTATCGCTAGCTTCATTTAATCTTTTTTCCAAAAAATGAATCTCCTCATTTGATACAGCGAAGCCGCCGGAATACTTATGACCACCAAACTGTATAAATGTCTGAAGTGAACTGTTTTGCATTAGTTCAACGACATTTGTTTCACCCTCTGATCGACAGGATCCTTTGATAATATTACTTCCATCTCTACCCCAAAAAAATGCTGGCCTACCAAATTCCTGAGCACAAGTATTTGCAACGAGACCAAGTAGCGATGGGCGCCAATCGGGATTACCCAAAACAATAACCTTCGGAATATCGCTTCCATATCTGTCATGTAAATGCTTCTTCGCTTCTTTGACAAGCGATGCGACCACCCCCTTTCGTTCGTTATTAATTTTATCTAGATGCTCACTGTATTTATCTGCATCAACATCCGTATCGGCAGTGAGCAAATAAAAAGCATCCATCGGCAAACCCATCCTAGATGCAGCATTTATCCTAGGCGTAATCATGTAACCAATATCATCTTCATTCAAGTATCGTTGATTAATTTTCAATTTTCTCAATAGTTGCATCAATCCTTTCCGAGGGCTTTTGCGTAAAACCATTAGGCCATAATGCGCAAACAATCTATTTTCACCAACCAAAGGCACCATATCGGAGAGTGTGGCGATACCAACTAAGTCCAAAAACCATTTTTCATACCCGACTGGTAGCCCTAACCGATCTATTTTTAATATTGCTTGAATCAGTTTGTAAGCAACCCCAGATCCACAAATGTTCTTATCGGGATAATTGCAATCTACTTGCTTATGATCGATTATGGCGAAAGCTATAGGTAATATCTCTTTTGGCTCATGATGATCAGTTATAATAAGATCGACACCAAGTTCCCTAGCTTTCGCGCTAGGTATAACATCCGTGATACCGCAATCAACAGTAATAATTAGCTCCACTTTCTCTGCGACCAGCTGTTCTATAGCATCAATATTTAAACCAAAACCTTCATCATGACGATGAGGTATATAGACAATAAAGTTTTTGTAGCCAATTTTTGTAAAAAATGAATGCCAAATACCAGCTCCAGGTATACCATCTGCATCATAATCTGCATAAACAGCTATCTTTTGCCCCTTTCTAATTGCCTCTATTATTCGCGCCGCCGCCTTCTCGGCGTCTTTCAATAGAAATGGATCGTGACTCTGTTCTTCATAATTTGGGTTTAAAAAAGCATGCGCTTCCTCAACTTTTCGAATACCGCGATGAAAAAGCAAGTGCGACATCAAATGATCGTATTGAATAAGATTTTCACGCTCCTTTTTAGTCAATAAACGAGAGACTTGATATAGCTTCGACATGGGCTGAGTATACCAGAAACCAAGAAGACCATATATAATACAAGACATACTCCATGTCTTGTATTTTCTGCAAAATAATTAATAAAGAAATTCCGGCCCACATCGTTTATGAAGATGCTAACTTTTTTGCATTCCTAGATATCAACCCCATAGCAGTGGGACATACTCTCGTCATACCAAAAAAGCATTTCCGTTGGGTTTGGGATCTTCCTATAAAATCAGAGAATGAAGCAACAATTGGTCAGTATTTTGAAATAGCACAAAAAATAGCACTTGCAGAGCGCAAAGCTTTTGGTGTCGAACAGATCATTTCGAAGGTAGTCGGTGAAGAAGTACACCATGCTCATATCTGGCTCTATCCGCCTGCAGACACTACCGGCAACAAAAAAGATTTTGCTGTAAATGCTG
>JAGOUP010000012.1 GCA_018061205.1 Candidatus Levyibacteriota bacterium
GCTATGTATATAGGATACTCATGGGATATCTTTACGATAAAAGCTATCAATCCAGAGCTTCGCTTTCAAGTATCACCTATTCCTCATTTGCCCCTTGGGAGAGAAAGCACAATTGCCAGTTATTGGGTAGAGGGAGTATCTCCAAAAACAAAGCATCAAAAAGAAGCAATGCTTTTTATGAATTATATTACCAAAAAGTCGACACTTGAAAAAATGTTCTCTGAAGCATCAAAAACACGTCCTTTTGGTGAGCTCTATCCACGTGTCGATATGGCAGAAAGTTTGAAAGATAATCCTTTGATTTATCCGTTTGTTCAGCAAGGAGAAAACGCAACTTCATCATTTTTCGCCAGCGATACATATGACAATGGGTTGAATGAAAAAGCAAATACCTACTTAGGAAATGCTGTCAAAGCAATTCTGAAGAACACTTCCGCTGAAAGTGCATTGGAAACGCTTTCTGCAGGTGTATCTCAGGTATTGGAACAATATGGACAGTAAAATGGCCATAAGGAGAACACTCCTCTATAGTGATATTTTTGACTATCCATTAACGCTTGATGAGCTCTATACATTTTTACTCACAGAGAATCACTATACAAAATCTGATGTAGAAAAGACCCTCAGATGTTTACCGGATGTTATAAAAACGAAAAACTATTATACGTTGAAAAAAAGAGAACATCTGTCATTTCTTCGAGAACAAAAACGACAGCTAAATGAGCAAAAGATACAAAAAGCAAAAGACATCATAAAAAAAATTTCTTTTATTCCCACAATACTATTTATCGGTATAAGTGGAAGTGTTGCTATGCACAATGCTAAAAAAGATGATGATATTGATTTTTTTGTTATAACAAAAAAAGATACGATATGGATGAGTAGATTACTCCTGATTGTTTTTTTATTATTTTTTGGTATGCTGCGAACAAGACTTACAAAAAAACTTTCTAATACAATATGTTTAAATATGCTTATTGATGAGACTGCTCTTTCTTTCCCAAAGGAAAGACAAGATTTATATACTGCTCATGAGATTGTACAATTGATGCCAATTCTGGAAAGAAATGAAATATATATGAGATTTTTACAAAAGAATAAGTGGATACTAACATATATGCCTTACTCTTTAACTGAAAAGAAAAAGATACTTTCTCTGAAGACAAAATTTTTAGGTCAAGTCGCAGCACGGTGTCTCTCTTTTTCTCTTTTTGAGTTCTTTGCAAAGAAAATCCAAACGTTTTATATGCATACACATATAACCAACGAAACAATTAGTACAAATTTTTTAGCATTTCATCCTATGGATTATCGGGAGAGGACACTCATATTATATGAAAAAAAAATAAAAAAATATGTATAAGTATACGTATGTTGTTTGTGGGGGAACATTTGATCAATTGCATGCGGGACATAAAGCTTTTTTGTCAGCGCAATTAGCGCTGAGTAAAAATGTATTAGTTGGGGTAACTAGTGATAGGTATATAACAGCGCAAAAAGCACAAAAAGGGGTTGCATCATTTCCTCACAGAGTTGCTGCATTGAAAGCATTTTTAGCCCATGAAAATGCATCGGATAGAGTGACAATAGAACCGATTGATACATCTTCTATTCCAACCAAATGGGATACCTATCCAATTGAAGCAATTTTTGTTACAGAAGATACCAGGGTTGGTGCACAGTCTATCAATAGACAACGAGAAGAAAAAGGACAGTTGCCTCTTCCTATTGTCATAGTGCCACATATTCTCGGTAACGATGGGAAAACTATTACATCTTCTCGTATTCGAATGGGAGAGATGGATAAGGAGGGGGCTATGTACCTAAATCCATCGTGGTTGCGGCATTCCCTTGTTTTACCAATTGAGCTTCGGCAGCAGTTACAAAAACCATTTGGACAGGTATTTAAAAATATAGAGGAATGGTTAGAGGGAAAAAATATAGCAGCAAAAACAGTGGTTAGTATTGGCGATGAGGTAAGCGAGCATTTATTTCAACGGCAATTTGGGCAAAAAGTTGCAGTTGTGGATTTATTTGTTCAACGTCAGAAGAAATATGTCGTGCTTTCTGATCATGCTTTGCGTGGAGATGAGCATGTGTTATCTGTTAAAAATCCCTCGGGTAGTATTACTTCAGCACTATTTATTGCTGCACAAGAGAGTCTTTTTACAGAAGGGAATTATATACTCTCTATAGAGGGTGAAGAGGATTTAGCTGTCTTACCATTTGTTCTTTTGGCACCACTCAATTTTTATATTGTGTATGGACAACCACATGAAGGAATTGTTGTTATTTCTGTCACAGAAGAAGTCAAAAAACAAGCACAAAAAATGGTGGAAAAATTTACAATTTTAGCCTCAAAATGATTGACTATGGGACTGGATGTACTAGAGGTCATTGACATTGCTGATTGTATGCTATATATTCACTTTGGCTTAGAAATAAAAGCCTCCCCTCAGTGTTTTACATGAGGGAATTTTTTTAAAAAAAACTATGCAAAGTAAAAAAATATTTTTGACAAAAGAAGGACTAGAAGAGCTTAAAAAAGAACATGCTGCATTAACCAAAGTCAGACGTCCTGAGGTAGTACTTCGTTTGACACAAGCCAGAGACATGGGTGATCTTTCAGAAAATGCAGAATACACAGCTGCTAGAGAAGAACTATCTTTTGTCGATGGACGTATTGATGAGTTGGAAGAACTCCTCAAGCAAGTAACATTGATTGAAGAAGAAACAACAAAAAGCGGTAGTGCTATACAACTTGGTTCAAGTGTCACATTGCACCATAATGATAAAAAAGAAAATTATACGTTGGTTGGTGAATGGGAAGCAGACCCGATGGCTAAAAAAATATCTCATGAATCGCCACTGGGGAAAGCACTGATTGGTAAAAAAGAAGGAGAAAAAATTGAAGTTAGTGCTCCTGCGGGTAAAATAACCTATACTATTGTTTCAGTTCAATAGCACTCATGGATACGATTCATAAAGACACAGATAGTTTTGCTAAAAGACCAAATCTTCTGGATGAGAAAGCATATTCTTCAGTAACACTGCAACAGACGTTTGAAAAAGAAATAGATTTTTTTGCTGATGGCAGTATCAATGTTGCATACAATGTTATCGATCGACACGTAAAGAAGGGAAAAGGAGAAAAAATAGCATTATTTTTTGAAGGAGCTACTGGTGAAAAGGAAACATATACCTACGCACAACTACAAGATCTCACAAATCAATTTGCGAATGTGTTACAAGCCAATGGTATTAAAAAAGGAGATCGGGTTTTTGTGTTCTTACCAACCATACCACAACGCTACATCGCATTTTTAGGAATTTTGAAAATTGGAGCAGTAGTGGGAACGATGTTTTCTGCATTTCAAGAAATGGCTCTTTTGGATAGATTATCAGACAGTCAGGCATGTATGGTGATAACAACTGCTGTATTATACCCTCGAATTGAGAAGATATGGAAGGACTTACCGCTCTTGACTCAGGTGATGATCGTTGAAAAAGGATCGGTTGCACAGCCCAAAGGAGATAATCTCATATACTACGAAAAAGAAATGGAAAAAGCATCAACAACCTTTCACATGGCACATATGCAAAAAGATGATTTGTCTTATATGTTATATACGTCAGGCACTACGGGGAAGCCAAAAGGTGTTGTGCATGCTCATTATGATATTTTGCATGCGATAGCAACGACAAAGTATGTATTAGATATCCATGATGATGATATCTATTGGTGCACTGCTGATTCAGGATGGGTAACAGGAGTTGTCTATGGCATTTTAGGTATTTTTGGATTGGGGGGAACAGCGGTTATTTTTGAAGGAAGATTTTCACCCGAAAATTGGTACACGATTTTACAGGAGTATAACGTAACGGTGTGGTATACGGCTCCGACAGCTATTCGTATGCTGATGGGTTCAAAAGTAACACCAAAGGATTATGACTTATCAAACTTGCGATTTTTGGCTAGTGTTGGAGAACCATTAAATCCCGAAGCAATTTGGTGGGGTTTAGAAGCATTTGGTTTAGCATTCCATGATACGTGGTGGCAAACAGAACTAGGGGGTATTTGTATCACTAATTTTGCGTTTATGGATATAAAGCCTGGCTCTATGGGAAAGCCATTCCCTGGAGTCGTGGCAGCTATTGTTGATGAGAATGGAAAAGAACTACCTGGTGGAAAAGAAGGAAATCTTGCTATTAAACCAGAAAGTATTTCGTCTTTGATGAAACAAATTTGGGGGAATAAAGAAAAGTACGATTCGTATTTTTCACATGGGTGGTATCTCTCAGGTGACCGTGCTTATAAAGACAAAGATGGATATTTTTGGTTTGTTGGGAGAGCTGATGATGTCATCAATACGTCAGGTGAACGTGTGGGTCCTTTTGAAGTAGAGAGTGCATTAGTTGAGTATCCGGATATTATTGAAGCAGGGGTGATTGGAAAGCCTGATTCTGTTCGAGGAGAAATTATCAAAGCATTTATTGTGGTAAAACCAGGAGTCGCACAAACAGATGAGCTAAAAGAGAAAATCATGATATTTGTCAAAAAGCATTTAGCAGGACATGCATATCCGAGAGAAATTGCATTTATAGAGAAATTACCGAAGACGAGATCAGGGAAAATTATGCGAAGAGTACTAAAAGCTCATGAGTTGGGATTGCCAGAAGGTGATACCTCAACGCTCGAAGATTATTAGTTTAGATTGACGTTTTAGTTAAGATATCGTATCATTTCCTCACGAGTTTTTTGACTATCTATGAACAAAGCGATTGAAAATATCACAAGATTTGTTCGCGCCGCGAACTATTTGACCGTGACACAAATTTATCTACAGGATAATTTTTTATTGGAAAAGCCCTTGGCAGCAAAAGATATCAAACAGCGTTTGTTTGGGCATTGGGGAACATGTCCGGGAATCAATTTTGTGTATGCGCATCTGAATTATTTGGTTAAACAGCATAACCAATCAACAATTTTCCTCTTAGGGCCCGGACATGGGTTTCCTGCTTTGCAAGCAAATTTATTCTTAGAAGGAACACTGCAAAAATATTATCCAAAAGCCACACTGGATGAAAAAGGGATTGCGTACGTATCCAAGATGTTTAGTTGGCCATATGGGGTTTCCAGTCATAGTAATCCTGAAGCACCCGGTCTTATTTTAGAGGGAGGAGAATTGGGGTATTCTCTTTCAACTGCGTTTGGTGCAGTGCTCGACAATCCAGATTTATTGGCTGTTTGTATGATTGGAGATGGAGAAGCAGAAACTGGTTCTATTGCTACTGCATGGCATTTAAACAAGCTCATTGATCCTGCAATCAATGGTGCAGTCTTGCCTATTCTTCATGTAAATGGCTATAAAATTTCAGGTCCTACTATTTTTGGCCGGATGTCTGATGAAGAACTGACAGCGCTTTTTACGGGATATGGGTATGAGCCTTTTTTTGTTAAAGGAGATGATGACGTGTATGTCTCTATGATGGATACGTTAGAAACATGTTATCAACGAATTAAAGCTATTCAAAAAAATGCCAGAGAAAAAGGAATGAGAGAAAAACCTCGTTTTCCGATGATTATTTTACAAACAGCAAAGGGATGGACAGGTGTTAAGGAACTAAACAATAAAAAAATAGAAGGAAATATTTTAGCCCATCAAGTAGTTGCACCAAATGCTCGAAAAGATGAAGCAGAATTAGAAGCTATTGCACAATGGTTGCAATCGTATAAATTCGAAGAGCTTTTTGATAAAAAAACAGGATTTCTTAAAGAAATATTCACTGTTTTACCTGATGAGTCGCTGCGTATTGGTGATAATCCTCATGTATATAGCAAGCGAATGTATAAAAAGTTACAGTTGCCAAAAGTAGAAAGCTTGGCAAAAGCGGTAAAAGAACCGGGAAAACTAGAATCACAAAGCATGCGTCTGGCAGGAAAATATTTGGCTGAGGTATTTACCCTCAATGAAAAAGAAAAAAATTTCCGATTATTTTCTCCTGATGAGACCTATTCAAATAGGTTAGATGACGTCTTTCGTGTCACGAATAGAGCATTTGTATGGGGGCATGATGCTGATGATAAGCATATGGCTTATGATGGGCGGGTTATGGAAATGCTTTCTGAACACAATTTACAAGGTTTGGCCCAGGGATATATTTTAACTGGTCGACATGGGGTTTTTACCACTTATGAAGCATTTGCACAAATTTTTAGCAGCATGACACATCAATACGAGAAATTTCTCAAAGTTGCTCGTACAATGCCATGGCGAGGAGATGTGGCGTCTATGAACTATTTGTTTTCTTCAGTTCTTTGGAGACAAGAGCACAACGGATTTACCCATCAAAATCCTAGTTTTATCAGTGGCGTTTTGGAAAAGCATGACTGCAATATCGCTGTCTATTTTCCTATTGATGCTAACAGTATGTTAGCCGTGCTTTCTACATCCTTAGCATCGGTCAATGGTATCAATACTATCGTTGCTGGAAAAACGATTGAACCTCTCTGGATTTCATTGGATAAAGCAAAAGAAACCCTCAAACATGGTGGTATTGCGACATGGGAATTTGCAAGTGACAAAAACCCGGATATTGTTATTGTCGGTATTGGAGACTATGTTACAAAAGAAGCAATGGCTGCCATTGAGATGGTGAAAATTTCTCTTCCTGAAATAAAGATTCGATTTGTGAATATACAAAAACTCATTGGAAAATGTCAGTGTACAGACACAAAGCATCCACAAATTCCACATGCCATAGAACATTTAACAGAGGATAAACCGGTAATTATCAATTTTCATGGATATGCCGAAACAATTGCACCGATGTTTTTTGACGTTGCCAATCCACAACGGTTTTCAATTCATGGATATGAAGAGCAGGGAGGTACCACAACACCATTTGATATGCATGTTCGCAACAAGACGAGTCGATACCACATTGCTATTGAAATACTCGAGAAAATGGAGCAAAATGGTGTCATAACTACGGAGAAGGCTGAGAACTATAGAAAGAAATACCAGGATATATTAGAGAATCATTATACGTATGTCACGACATATGGGGTTGATCCGATTGAATTTGAACAATGGCATTGGGATAATAAAAATATGCAAAATGATGACAGTATCCAATTGAATATTCTCCAAAAATCAAAAACAATTGCTATTGTCGGATTATCAACAAATCCTGATCGGTATAGTTATCAAGTAGCACAATATCTTCAAGAAAAAGGATATCGTATTATCCCCGTGACGCCAACACATACAGAAGTTTTAGGAGAAAAAGCATATAAAAGTTTACTTGATATTCCAAAAGATATACCTATTGATATAGTTGCGCTCTATAGAAAATCTGAAGAGGTAGTGCCACATATAGAAGAAATCATACAGAGAGGAAATATCTCCACTATTTGGTTACCTGAAGGTGTACGAAATACAAAAGGAGAAGCATTAGCTAGGGAACAGAACATTCTCACTATCTCGGATTTTTGTATCATGAAGCAACATCAAAAGCTATCTCACCAATAATTCAGACAATATTTACATTTTTTAGGTTCACTGGTATAATAACTACTATAGCCCTATCTTGCCCCATATCCCATGAATATTTACGAAAACTTTTCATTAGCTGAGATTCTCTATTATAAAATTGGTGGAAAAGCCAAATATGTTCTCAAAATTCAAAATCCGCAGGATTTGGCAGAGGCTTTGGCATTTGTTAAAAGAAATCATATTACTCGTATCCTGCCTGTAGGTCTTGGAGCAAATTTGTTGATGAGTGAAGATTTTTTTGATGGAGCAATTTTTTGGTTTGCAAGACCGACAGAGCCACTGATGAGTGTTCATGAAGATGGAAGAATCGAAGCATTTGCAGGCTACTTGTTAGATGATGTTATTCAATTTTCCTTCTCTCATAACTTTATCGGTCTAGAATGGGCTGGAGGATTACCGAGTACTGCTGGAGGAGCAGTGAGAGGAAATGTTGGTGCATTTGGAAATGAAATAAGAAATATTGTTGAAAAAGTAGAAGTACTTGATATACGAAATGAAGAGATAGTAACAAAAATACTTCTCAATGAAGAATTAGATTTTGGGTATAGAAGTAGTATTGTTAAAAAGCAACCACATTTAATAATCACAAAAGTGTTTTTCAAGCTGCAAAAAGCAGATGAAAAAAAAGTTATAGAGGCACAGAATACGTATTTTGATAAAATTGCTTATAGAAAAACACACAATCCTGTGGAATATCCATCATGTGGATCAACGTTTAAAAATATGACTGAAAAAGAAGATGTGCAAAAAATTCTTTCAACATGGCCAGATATCACTGACATGAGTCAAACAAAATGGCATGGAAAAATTGCCATGGGATATATCATCAGACGATTAGGGTTAGCAGGCGCGACCATTGGGCGCGGACAAATTTCTGAAAAACATTCGAATTATTTGATCAATCTCGGTGGTGCACATTTTGATGATATCTATGGATTGTTAGAAAAAGTAAAAGAGACGTTTCATCAAACATTTGGATTTTACCCAGAACCTGAAGTACAGGTAATAAAGTAAAACACCCCTATCCAAAGGGTTTTTTAATGGTAAAATACAAATATGGAAGATTCAAATTTGAGACAAATACGACTGGAAAAATTAGCGAAGTTAAAAGAAAAAGGGATTGATCCTTATCCTGCAAGCACGCATCGTACGCATACTATTACAGAAGCATTAAAAAGTGAAGGTAAAAAAGTAGCAACAGCTGGAAGAATGACCTCTTTTCGCGAACATGGGAATATAGCATTTGCAGATATAAAAGATGAAAATGCAAAAATTCAAATATTTTTTCAAAAAAAACTCTTGGGTGATGATGCATTTAAAAATCTAAGACTTTTAGATATAGGCGATTTTATTCAAGTTGAAGGAGATGTTGTTAGAACGGTAGCCGGTGAAATATCCATTGCTCCTACATCTTATACGCTTTTAACCAAATCATTACTTCCGCTTCCAAATGATTGGTATGGATTAAAAGATTCAGAATTACGTTTACGCAAACGATACCTTGATTTGCTCATGCATAGTGAGCTTCGAAATATATTTAAAAAGAAAACACTTTTTTGGCAAGTAATACGCGAGTATTTAATTGAAAAAGGATTTATTGAAGTTGAAACTCCTGTCTTGCAGCAAATTCCAGGAGGTGCCGATGCCAGACCGTTTATCACCTATCACAATGCACAAGATATGGATTTATATCTGCGTATTTCACTTGAGCTTCCGTTAAAACGATTATTGGTAGGTGGATTTGAAAAAGTCTTTGAAATTGGAAGAATTTTTAGAAATGAAGGTATTGATGATGAGCATTTACAGGATTATACACAACTAGAGTTTTATTGGGCATATGCTGACTATAATGAGCTGATGGGTTTTATTGAAGATATGTATAAAGGGGTTATTATGGCATTATTTGGTAAATTACAGACAGAATGGAAAGGTAATGAGATTAATTGGGATGGAAAATGGCCACGAATTGAATATACTGATCTCTTAAATAAAGAGTGGGGTGTCAAAACAGAAGATATGACTATAGAAGAGCTATATGAATTATCTCGAAAGCTTCATATTTTTGTTGAACCAAACTTAGGAAAAGGTCGAATACTTGATTATCTTTATAAAAAAACAATTCGTCCAAAACTTCTTCAACCGATGTTTATTATTAATCATCCTGTTGAGGTAGAACCTCTTGCAAAAAGAGTATTAGAAAATGATCAAAATGTGCAACGAATGCAAGTATTAGCAATGGGATCTGAGTTAGGAAAAGGATTTTCAGAGCTCAATGATCCATTAGATCAAAGAGAGCGTTTTGAAGAGCAAATGAAATTACGGGAAGCTGGAGATGAAGAAGCACAGATGATGGATGAAGATTATGTCGAAGCCCTAGAATATGGTATGCCGCCTGCTGCTGGGTTTGGAATTTCAGAAAGATTATTTGCGATGCTTATGGATAGACCTGTTCGCGAAATGGTCTTTTTCCCAACAATGAAACCAGAAGCAAATAAAGAAAAAGAGAAAAAAATTTCTCCAAAAAAAACTAATTCAGAACAAAAAGACAAAATTTCTGATACTCAAGATTTTTCAAAAAGATTTGTTGTTGTTCTAAATAAAGAATTACCATCATGGCAGGCGATGAATGCTTTGGGACATATGAGTGCCTTTTTGGGGAACAAGATGGATGAATCATTTGATACAGGAGAAGCTTTTATAGCAAAAGATAGTACATATCCAAGAAATTCACAGTATCCTATTATTGTTGCTTCTGCAAAGCCTGGACAATTAGCGAATTTACTCGATAAGGTCAAAACATCAGGTCTGTTATATCACGTTTTTATCCGAGAAATGATTGAGACAACAAATGATAAAGAAATAGAAATGATTCTTGCTACAAAAGAGAGTAAAGATATCGAAATATTAGGGATAGGTATTTTTGGTCCAAATGAAGCAGTTGAAAAGTTGACAAAAAACTACAGTCTTTGGAAATAAAATCTACAAACTATGACTGACATAACGTTTGTGACAGGAAATAAAGATAAAGTCCGAGAAACAGAAGAAATACTCAATATCTCTTTAGCAGTTGCAGCTATTGATTTGGATGAGATACAAGAACTTGATTTAGAAAAGGTAGCAAAACACAAACTACAACTTGCATACAACGAAGTTAAAAAACCAGTTATCATTGATGATGTCTCAGTAGTTATTCATGTTTGGAATACGTTTCCGGGACCATTGATCAAATGGGTACTGAAAGCAAGTGATGGAACTCCTGCAATGCTTTTAAAAATGTTAGGGAATGAAACTAAAAGGAATGCTACTGCGACACTAGCTATTGGTTTTTCTGATGGAACTATACAAAAAATCTTTTATGGAAAAATTGAGGGATCGATCGGATATGAAATAACAGGAGACAATGGCTTTGGATGGGACAAAGTTTTTATTCCAAAAGGGGAAACCAGAACCCTGGCACAAATGCCACCAAGCGAAAAAAATCAGATATCACATAGAAGAAAAGCACTAGATCAATTAAAAGATTTTATTCTGCAGTACAAAGCGGTATAATACGTTTATGATAGATATAAAATTTATTCGAGAAAATCCGAGACTTGTGCAAAAAAAGGCAAAAGAAAAAAATATTGATCTCAATATTGATCATATTTTACATCTTGATGGTGCATATCGGGCACTCTCTACTGAAG
>JAGOUP010000013.1 GCA_018061205.1 Candidatus Levyibacteriota bacterium
ATGCAAGGAGTAGTTTAGGGTACAAATATTCCACTGGGGTCTTGAAGCAGTCCTGCAAACGATAGAAATATCAGAGTGGCGACAATAATGATGAAGGTTATAATAATTCGTCCAACAAATTGTATACCGGACTCCGGTCTGTGGAGTATCGTTCTCAAAAGATTCTCCAAAAAATCTATAAACGCTTTATACTTTTCCAAAAAAGTGCTCATGGATGCATAGTTCTTTTCCAAATGTCATGGGCTAAATTGGCATTCCACATAGCACCTGTTGCTGATTGTACGCCGTTGGCGCCTGCCTTTTTGTATTCGAAATAATCATCTGCTGTCATAACACCCCCAACACCTAAAATTTCATATGACAATTTTTCCTCTTGTCTGATCTTGTTGAGTTTTTCAACCATTTCTAGTCCTGCCCATTTAATACATGCGCCACATACGCCACTTCGTAGTCTATTTTTCCCTGGGAGTGCTTGATTTCCTTCTTCGTCAACGATCTCTATTTGGAGTGTGTTGATTGCAGCAATAGCTTGAGCGTATTTGGAAACTATTTTTGCCAATTTTTCCAATTGTTGTTGATCTTTATAATAGCCAACTTTGACAATAAGTGGGAGATTACCGATAGTAGCTCGAATTGTTTGTAGTACTTTTTCAGTCATTTCAAGGTTATAACAAACCAGTCCTTCATTGCCGATATTTGGGCAAGAAAGGTTCACTTCTAATACTTTGGCTCCGGTCTCCATAGATAGTTTCGCTGCCGTAGCAAAATTTGCTAAAAACTCTGCCTCCGTTTGATTTTCTTTTGTGGTTCCCATAAAACTCACAATGAGCATTTGTCCATGGCCGACATATTGCAAAGATTTTTTGACATCTTCTTGCCAAATAGATGGACTTAGGGAAGGGACACCAAACGAATTGGTAATAGATAACATTTCAATCGGTGCGTCTGTTTCTGATCGTCCAATCAGTCGTGGTGTTGTTTCAGGATGCAAATTTTCTGGTGCATCAACATATAAGATATTGGGAAATGGGTGGGAAGGGAACGTATCTGAGCGGACGGTTTTGTAGGTGAGGATATCAAAACCGAAAGAAAATGCTGCTTGAATAAATTTGCTGTTAGGGAGTGGGCCTGCGGGAATACCAAAGGGAACATTGACGTCAAATCCCAGAAATTTTTCAGTTTGTGTTATTTTGCGGTGAGGGAGGGAGATATTTTGAAAATTGATAGGAGGCCCTTTTTTGTAGTTTTCTTCAAATGAGATAGTTGGATCGTAAAACGCAACGTGCATAAATAGATTATATCACAAAATGTCATGCTGAATTTATTTCAGCATCTAGATAAATATCAAATGATCAAGAAGGAGATTCTGAAACAAGTTCAGAATGACAAGGTGAATTATGCTATATGTTGCGTCGTCGTCGTCGGTTGGCTACGTGGAGTTCCATAAGGGAGCGTCGCAGTTCTCCAGCTGCGATAGCTAAATCTTGTTCACTGATTGACTCACTCATTTTCTTTTTCAGCTCATCTGCTCTTTTTTGTGCTTCTAAGGCTTTTTCAGCAGCAATAGTTTCTGATTCAACAGCATAATCTGCCAAAATAGTAATGTGGTTATTGTGGAGTTCTAAAAAGCCGCCAGTAACGCCAAAATATTCTGTTTTTTTGTCTGTTTTGATCGTAGCTTCTCCTGGTTCTATTTGGGTGACCAAACTGGCATGGTGTGGTAAAATTGTGATTTCTCCGCTTGTTGTAGGAACAGTAAGAGCTGTGATAGTTCCTTCCCAGACATTTTTTTCAGGTGTGACTATTGAGAGTTGCATAAGGGTTCATGAATTATTTTTTTCCATTGGCGACTGCTTCTTCAATACTTCCTACCATATAAAATGCTTGTTCTGGTAAATTGTCGTGTTTTCCTTCTAAAATTTCTTTAAAGCCTTGTACGGTGTCTTTCGTTTTGACATATTTTCCCGGTGATCCAGTAAAGATTTCAGCAACGAACATCGGTTGACTCAAAAATCTCTGAATCTTTCGAGCACGAGTTACTGTTTGTTTATCTTCTTCTGAGAGTTCGTCCATACCTAAGATAGCGATAATATCTTGGAGATCTTTATATCGCTGTAATACTTTTTGGACACCGAGAGCAACATCATAATGATCTTTCCCAACAATTTGTGGATCGAGAATACGTGAACTGGAAGTGAGTGGATCAACAGCTGGGTAAATACCTTGTTCTGCAATGGATCGCTCCAACGTAATGGTTCCATCCATGTGGGCAAACGTTGCAACTGGTGCTGGATCTGTATAATCATCTGCTGGCACGTATACTGCCTGTACTGATGTGATAGATCCTTGTTTGGTTGAGGTGATTCTTTCTTGGAGTCCACCCATTTCTGATGCGAGCGTTGGTTGGTATCCAACTGCTGATGGCATACGGCCCAGTAGTGCTGATACTTCAGATCCTGCTTGTGCAAAACGGAAAATATTGTCAATAAAAAGCAATACATCTTCTTTTTTTACATCTCTAAAGTATTCAGCCATGGTGAGTGCTGTTAGGGCAACGCGAAGTCTATTTCCTGGTGGTTCATTCATTTGACCGTATACCATAACGGTTTTATCCATAACATTTGCTTCAACCATTTCCATCCAAAGATCTGTTCCTTCTCGAGTTCTCTCTCCAACGCCTGCAAACACACTGTGTCCTTTGTGTTCCATAGCAATATTTCGGATGAGCTCTTTTACAATAACCGTTTTTCCTACCCCCGCACCGCCGAAAATAGCAATCTTTCCACCTTTGGTAAATGGTGCGATAAGATCGATAACTTTAATACCTGTTTCAAGAATTTGTGGAGTCGTTACCTGATCAACCAACTTTGGTGCTTCTTTGTGGATTGGTTGGAGTTCAACACCTTTTTCTTCAAATTTTTGCCCATCGATTGTTTTTCCTAAAACGTTAAAGATTCTCCCTAGTGTCTTAGCACCTACAGGAACACTAATTGGCGCACCAGTTTGCTCAACTTTCATACCTCTAGATAAACCATCTGTTGAACCAAAGGCAATAGCTCTGACTTCATGATCACCAATGGAGAATTCTACTTCTAGTGTTAAGACTGTTTTATCAGCAAGTACAATCGTTAACGCATCATAAATTTGTGGAAGGGCACCCTCAAAATACACGTCAACCACTGGACCTTGTACTCTGATAATAATACCCTCTTTTTTTGTTGTTGTCTTTTCTGCCATAATTTTATGTTTGTTGTGCTCGTGATCCCGTAATATCTAAAATTTCACTTGTAATCTTTGCTTGTCTGGTTTTGTTATATTCAAGTCGCAAATCTTCAATAATATCTTTTGCATTATTCGTAGCATTTTGCATTGATATCATGCGGGCTGCTTGTTCTGAAACAAAACTTTCCAGTAAATGCTGGAAAAGTACCATTTCTACATAATGTTTTAAAAGAGAAGGGAGCAGGTCGGTCGCACTCGGTTCAAAAATATATCCTGCTTCTGTTTCTTTTTTTTCTTCAGGTTGCTTTTCCAATGCAATTGGTAGAATTGTATCAATTTTTGGTGTCTGAGTAAAGATGCTGGTGAAATTTGCTCCCAAAATTTTGACACTATCTACTTTTCCTGACAAATAATATTCATCAATCAGTTTCATAAGCGGGTAGACCATATCAAATGTTGGGAGGGTTGTGCCAAAATCAAATGTTGCAATCACATCTTTTTCAAGTCGTGTCACTGTGGCTTGTGCTTTTTTCCCAACTAAAATATACGATGTGTTCTCAGCTCTGACATTTCGCATATATTCTCTGAGCAAATTGGCAATGAGTCCACCACAGAGGCCTTTGTCAGGAGACAAAAAGAGTACCAATGTTTTTTTTGTGTTAAAACGAGGAGTCATATACGGATGGGTTGTTGCTGTTTTTTCTTGGCTTTGGCTTTGGGCTACTGCATGTGTTAAGGTTTCCAATTTGTGGACATATGGTCTGCCGGCTAGTGCTGCTTGTTGTGCACGTTTTAGTTTGGACGCAGCAATCATTTGCATGGCTTTGGTGGTTTTGGAAACGTTTTGTGCTGCTTTAATTCGTGATTTGAGTTGAAGAAGACTTGCCATAGATTATTTGGTGAATACTTTTTTGAATTCATCAAGTGCTTTTTGCATGAGTTTGTAGACATCGTCTGTTACTTTTTTCCCTGTTGAAAGCTCTTCAATCAGTTTTTTATGTTTTCCTTTAACAAATTCATGGAATTCTGTTTCAAATACTTGAATTCTATTGAGAGCAATATCATCCAAATTGCCACTGGTTGCTGCCCAAATACTGAGCACTTCAAACGGTTCAGAAAGCGGATGGTATTGTGGTTGGATCAAGATTTGTGAAACACGTCTGCCTCGCTCCAGTTGTTGCTGGGTTGCACTGTCCAGTTCTGAACCAAATTGTGAAAATGCTTCTAACGATCTGAACTGTGCTAAATCCAATCGCATCTTTCCTGCCACTGATTTAATCGCTCCTGTTTGCGCTGCTCCTCCAACACGAGACACAGAGTTCCCAACGTTAATAGCAGGTCTATACCCACTGTTGAACAAATTCGCTTCCAAAAAGATTTGTCCATCAGTGATTGAAATAACATTGGTAGGAATATATGCTGAAATATCGCCAGCTTGGGTTTCAATAATAGGGAGTGCTGTGATAGATCCACCACCATTTTTTTCATTGAGTCTAACAGCTCGTTCTAACAGTCTACTGTGGAGATAAAAGACGTCGCCAGGGTATGCTTCTCGTCCTGCTGGTCGACCAAGTACCAGTGTTAATTGTCGATATGCCCATGCGTGTTTGGTCAAATCATCGTAGACAACCAACACGTCTTCGCCTTTTTCTAAAAAGTATTCAGCAATAGCAGTTCCTGTGTATGGTGCTAAGTATTGCATAGAAGCAGGAGCAGAAGCTGATGCCGTGACAACGACAGTATAGTCTAGTGCTTTTTCCGCTGAAAGCTTGTCAATAATTTGCGCAACAGTACTTTGTTTTTGTCCGATGGCCACGTAGATACAAATCACACGCTTTTCTTTTTTTGTATTTTGTTTTTGATTGATGATCGTATCAACAGCAACTGCTGTTTTTCCTAATCCTCGATCTCCGATGATCAGTTCTCGCTGACCACGTCCTATTGGAATCATGGCATCAATTGCTTTAATACCTGTTTTGAGTGGTGTTTCAACAGGTTGTCTCTCAACAACACCTGCTGCAATTCGCTCAATTGGCATTGCTTTCCCTTTTTTGATTCCTGGTTTTCCATCCTGTGGTTTTCCTAATGCATCAACAACTCTCCCTAAAATTTCCTCCGATACCTCAACACTCATGAGTTTTCCCGTAGTGGTTACTTCATCACCTTCAACAATTTCTAGGCCACGGCCTAAAAGAATAATAGACACCGTGTCTTCATTCAAATTCAAAATAAGACCTCGTTCTCCTTTTTTAAATTCAACAATTTCCCCTAAGAATGCGGCAGAAAGTCCTGATGCAGTAATCACGCCATCATTGTTTTTTACCACACGGCCAATGTTTTTTGCTTTCCCATCAAGTGAGAAAGAATGAAGCCTATTTTCTAGTTGTTCTAGTATGTCGTTACTTTTAATCATATTTTTCTTCTACATATTTTACCATTTTTTCTAAAGTATTTCTCAAGTTAAATTCATAGACCATATCATTGTCTGTTACTCGTACTCCTAAGATAAGTGTTGGATCTTTCTCAATTGACAATTTTTTATTTGGAAAAATGTCTTTGAATTGCTCCAGTTCCAAATCTTCCATGCCATCGGGAACGGTAAGAGTCACGGACATTTTACTTTCTGTGTCCTTTAACGCTTGAATATATTGTTTCAATTCACTCCTATGTAACACATCAGCAATTTTCATCACTTTTATGGGATCTAACTCCCCATGTGTGTAACTTTCAGAAATAAGTTCTTTTAAAATCCGTTTGTTCATTAGTCCTTCGCTCCTTTTAATTGCTTCACTGCTTTTTCCATTACAGCTTTTTGATCTTTTTCCGTAAATAAATTCGTGACTGCTTTTTCCAAAAATGCGATTGCGACCGTACTCACGTGTGCTTCAAGTCTTTTTTCTGCGTCTTTTGTCTCTTGGACAATTTGTTGTTTTGCTTCAGTCAGCATTTGTTCTGTCATTTTCTTTGCATCTATCTTTGTTTGGCTCAATATCTCATCACTTTGTTTTTTTGCATCATCCTGCATTTTCTTTGCAGTCATTTGTGCATTTTTCAAAAGCGCTGATTCTTTTTCATTGGCTTGTTCCAATAATTTTCTGGCTTGCTCTGCTTGTTGCAACCCCATCTCAATTGTCTTTTTTCTTTCTTTCAAAAGATTGAGAACTGGTTTGTATGCAAATCGCTTTAATACATACGCAATTATCAAAAAATTGACAATCTGCGCAACAAGCAAAACTGGTTCAATACCAAAATCGTGTAAAACGTCCATAGTATTATCCGTTGAAGGCCAGAATTAGTGCGTAAATAGCAATAGCTTCGGCAAAAGCCATCGCTAAAAGCATCGCTGGAAGAATCTTACTAGAGCTTTCAGGGTTTCGACCAATTGCTTCCATAGCTTTACTACCGATAAGTCCAATAGCAAGTGCTGGTACAATACCTCCAATTGCTACGATAAGTCCTCCTGTTATGCTAAAATTCATATACTATTTCACCTCCTTTATACATATTTATCGTTAATGAGTTTCTGCATGTTCCTCTGCGTGGTGAGGAGTCATGAGTACACTCATAAAAACCATAGTCAACATTGAGAAAACAAGAGCTTGAACTAATCCGACAATTACTTCCAGTAAGAAAAATGGTATCGGAAGGAGAAATGCAAATAAATTGTTGATTGTATGAATCACAACTTCTCCTGCGTATATATTACCAAAAAGTCGGAAAGAAAGCGAGATGATTTTTGTGATTTCAGAAACGATCTCTAAAAGTCCGACGAATAACATGACAGGATTGATAGAAAAGTAGCGACTTAGATATTCCTTAATTCCCACTGTTTGGATTGCTAGTGTATGTGTGGCAACGAGTGAAATGAGCGCGAGTCCAAAGGTAGCATTGAGATCACTAGTCAAATTTCTGATAAGTGGCACAAGCTCTTCATGTCCATCATGTACTTCTTTAATACCAATGGTTCCAATTCCTGGGATCAGTCCACTCCAGTTTGCTAAGAGAATAAAAAGGAAAAAACTCATAAACCAGGGGAATATTTTTGCGGTATTTTTTCCGGCAATACCATCTACCAAATCATAAAAGGATTCAACGATCATTTCAAAAATATTTTGAAAGTATCCAGGAATTTTTTTAATATTCTTGTGGAGGGTATAGATACCGCCTATAATAGCAGCATCGACGAGGAACATGTTCAAAATAGTATTTGTGACCGGAAATGAACCAATATGTGTAATAACTTCAGGAGCGAGTCCTACCATAGGTTCTTATTTTACGAATAAACGTATAAGAAGTCAATATTTTAAACAACAATAAAATCTTTTGCTAACGCAATTTTCTCAGTCAATATTGTGGGTTTGTCATTTTTACTATCCAATTTTCCTTCCATAACAACAACAGTATCAGTTATGAGTATGTGTTTATATTTCTCATACGTTTTTGGGAAAACAACACAATCTATCGTAATTCCTCGTTCATTGCTCAAGCTCACAAAGGCCATCTCACTATTTGATTTTTTAGTAAATATTTTTCGTACCGTGTCAATAACGCCTCCGATACGTATAATAGCGCCTTCTCTTTCTCCTTCTAAAAGCTCTAATTCATGAGTCACAAGTGTTTTTAAAAGGGTAAAAAGTTCCCCATGTGGGTGAGATGTGAGATAAAAGCCTAAGAATTCTTTTTCAAATGCGAGCTTTTCTTCTGGAGTAAAATCAGTAATGGCCGATTGTGCAGTGGAAGGAGGGAAACTATTTTCTTCTTCATCACCAAAGAGTGATCCTTGACCTTCAGATTCTTGTTTTCTGAGTTTTGCTGCTTTGTTAATAATATCAGGAAGATCAATGAGTAGAGATGCTCTGTTCCCAAATGAATCCATGGCTCCGGCTTTGATCAGACTTTCCATTGTTTTTTTATTTACTGTTGAGAGATTGATCCTACTACAAAAATCCTGAAAACTTGCAAATGCTTTTTCTTTTTTTGCCTTCAAAATAACTTCAATAGCTGCTTCCCCAACATTTTTAATAGCGGATAATCCAAATCGGACTGCCGTTCTATCTTCAATAGAGAAGTCAGCTAAGGATTTATTGATATCTGGCAATAATAGAGGAACGCCAAGTCGTTTACACTCGGCAGTTGCTTGCGCAATTTTTTCATTTTTTGCAGGACCGGTAGTACCTCTAGATTCGGCAGTGAGCAGTGCAGTCATGAATTCTACAGGAAAATGCGCTTTGAGATATGCTGTCCGATAGGCAATCATGGCATAACAAGCAGCATGTGCTTTGTTAAAACCATATCCGGCAAATGGTGCGATGAGTTCAAAAATTTCAGCAGCCTTTTTTTTCGTCAAACCATTTTTTACTGCTCCAGTCAAGAACATTTCTTCCTGTTTTTTCATTTCAGCTGGAATTTTTTTACCCATGGCTTTTCGGAATTTGTCTGCATCAAGCCAGGTATATCCGGCCAATGTGATAACTGTTAAAAGCACATCATCTTGAAAGGTCAAAACACCATACGATTCTTTCAAAATATCTTTGAGCCGCTCATCAGGGTACGTAATCAGTGAGGGGTTATGTTTTCTTTTAATAAATTCTGGAATAATTGCCATTGGTCCTGGACGATAAAGAGCTACCATAGCTTGTAAATCAAAAATGGTTGTTGGACGAAGTTCTTTGACATACCGCCTCATGCCAGCTGATTCAAGTTGGAAAATACCTGTTGTTTCACCAGATGAGAGGAGCTCATATGTCTTTTTATCATCAAAGGGGAGTTTGGCAAAATCAATATCTTTTTCTTGATTCACTTTAATAAGCTTGAGTGCTTCTTCGATAATGGTTAAATTACGAAGTCCTAAAAAGTCCATTTTCAAAAGACCAACACCATCTTCACCAACATTGTACATGTCATACTGGGTGATCACTCTATCTCCTTTTGATTCTCGCTGTAATGGTGTGTATTCAGTTAAGGGTTTATCAGCGATCACTACTCCTGCTGCATGAACCGATGCATGCCTGGCAACACCTTCTAGTTTTTTTGCCACATCTAACAGCTTTTTGGTTTCCGGTTCTGTGCTATATGCCCTATTCAGATCGGGACTTTGTTTTAATGCCCCATCGAGTGTCATCGCATGTCCTTGCCAACCAGGGGGGATCATTTTGGATATTCTATCAGGACCACTATATGGCATACCCAACGCGCGTCCTGCATCACGAACTGCGCCTTTTGCCTCCATGGTACCAAAGGTTATAATTTGCGCGACTTTATCATTTCCATATTTTTCAGTCACATACTTGATTACTTCATCTCTTCTCGTGTCAGCGAAATCCAAGTCGATATCAGGTGCAGATGGTCTGTCAGGATTGAGAAATCGTTCAAATGGAAGAGTAAAATAAAAAGGATCCACATCAGTAATATTTAAGACATAGGATACAACAGATCCTGCAGCAGATCCTCTCCCTGGTCCAACTGCTATTCCTTGGTTTTTTGCCCAATTCACAAAATCTGAAACAACTAAAAAGTACATTTCATATTTTTTCTTTAAGATAATTGAAAGCTCATAATCAATACGTTCTTTGATACGATCTGTTACTTCTGGATAGCGTTTCACAACACCTTCATAGACGAGTTCTCTCAGAAATTCTCCTGTTTTTTTACCTTCTGGCACTTCAAAATGCGGCATAATCCAATTGCCTAGTGATATTTCTAAATTGCACATCTCAGCAATTTTGACGGAATTTTTTATAGCTTCTGGTGTTTCGGCAAACAAGTCCTCCATTTCTTTTGCAGATTTTATATAAAAATCAGGGGAGGAAACCATGGATAGTTTTCGGTCTTTGTCAAGAATCGTTGATTGTGTTTGGATACAGAGCAAAATTTCTTGTGCTTCGGCATCTGTTTTATTGGTGTAATGATTGTCATTGGTTGCAACGAGCGGGATACCAAGTTTTTTTGACATGGCAATCAATTTTGGATTTACTTTTTCTTGGGGTGGGACGTTCAAATGTTTTTGAATTTCCAAATAAAAATTGTCCTGGCCAAAAATATCATTGAGTTGTTTGGCTCTGCTTTCAGCTACTTCCTCTTGATCATGCAGGAGCGGATCAGAAATATACCCATTCACACAAGCAGATAAACAAATCAGTCCTTCATGATATTTTTTCAAGAGTTCGATATCAACGCGAGGTTTGTAATAATATCCATCTAAATACGAGATACTCACCAGTTTCATCAGATTTTTATACCCGGTCATATCTTTGGCGAGTAAAATCAAATGGTTATATTCTTTTTCTTGATTCTCTTTGTCGTAAATACTTTTTTTAGAAATGTATATCTCACACCCAATAATCGGTTTTATGCCTGCAGCTTTTGCTGTTTTATAAAATTTTATAGCACCATATAAATTTCCATGATCTGTCAATGCAATCGAATGCATCCCCAAATCTTTTGCTTTTTCCATCATGCTGGATATTTTATTGAGGCCATCGAGGAGAGAATAATCAGAGTGGTTATGCAAATGTACAAAGTCAGCCATAAAATCTATTATACGAGGCTAGGGCAGTATACACAAGGCTTATAAGGTTAGTTTTTATAGGTGACTTTTGTGACACGAGATTTATTAGTTTTGGCATTTTGTGTATACTCAACAG
>JAGOUP010000092.1 GCA_018061205.1 Candidatus Levyibacteriota bacterium
ATATTACTTTGGGGAAACCTTTCGTCCTTTTTGACTCAACAGTACGGATGCACATCCGTAGAGGTTGGTGCTCCTTTCGGATACATAGCTTTCGCACATGTAGGACATTGTCCACTTGATTGAGACATCAGCTTTCTATACAACTCAGCATATACATGATCTAGAGGTTGAGGGAGTTGTTTAATTTCATTCATCCCGAACCATTTTGACTCAGTGTGTTCATGACTCAGTTCTATTTTTTCTGGAAGACTGGCTTGTACATGATAATACACAAGAAACAACTCATTCCCATCCTCAAGCGGCACTTCTTTTTTTCTCACTCCCACAAGCTCATGTATTGAGACATCTCGCACATTCAGCAGCTCTTCTCTCAATTCTCTTTTCAAAGCTGTTTCTATGGATTCACCATACTCTATTCTTCCCCCAGGACTATCCCAAAAATCACGATACTTTTTTTTGACTAATAACAGCTTGTTATTCTCAAAAAATAAACCTTTGACTGCCACGTACATTGTTTTTGGTTGATTATCAATCATAAAATGACAACAATATTAATCTAAAAAATCAAAATTTATTCGGCTGAAAGTTCTACTTTGCCACAGCTTGAGCACTTCCATGCATAAATAACAATATTGCCAAATGAAGAACCCACCTCTATCAGAGTTGTGGCAATTCCATCTGCTTTAACCCAAGACGCACCACCATTTAAAATTCCTTTTTCCATCTCTGAGCTGCATCTGGGACATTTCATAAAATTTTCTTTCATTTTTTATTTCCTTGTGGCAGACTTTCGCACGCATCCCCGTCTTTGTTGCCATCCAATCGATTGACATCTTTGCCAACGCCACCCACCTTTTCAAAAAATTGTTGGGCTTCCGGCTGGGTAGAAAAGTCACTACAGTTATATGCATCAACTTTCTTGCCTTTTGAAGAATCGGTAGTAATCTCTCCAAATTTATCAAATAATATATTGCCACCTTCATCTCTTGAAACTTTAGATTGCTCAAAAGACTTTGTTTCCCACAGCTTTCCTAAATCCCAATCATTCTGAGTAAATTCCATACCAAAAGCAGCTAATAAAGCAATAAACGCAACGATGAGAGCTATTCTTAATTTTTCGAAAAATATAAAAAGGATTACTACAATCGCCAACAATGCAGCAATAAACCATAAACGAAATTTATGACTTCCTCGCAGTTGTTGGGATTTGGAGGGATCTTTTACAACTTTTTGTTCAACATTTTTTTTGGCCATGTCTACATCATAACCAGATAGATGCTGAATAGCAATTCGTAGTCCACAAACTATATTAGTCAAAAGAAAAGTGAGCTTGTTTGGAACTAGCTGACTATGACATGGAATTTAGAGTTTTTTTATAAATCCCACTCTGGCATGGCCGGATGGGTAATAATTTTCAAATGTTGCAAATTCTTCATACCCTTGTTTAAGGTAAAATGCTGGAGCTTCAAAGCCGGCTGTCCAAGTCCAAACATATTCGACACCCAACTTTCGTATTTCGTTTTCCAGTAGTTCTAGCAGTTGATTACCTATTCCTTGCTTTCTATATTCTTTTTCAACTAAGAGATCGCTCAAATAAAAATACTTATCATAGTGGTTATTATTTTTTTGAGCTAAGCCGCTAGAACAACCAACAAACTTCTCATCATCAGTTGCCACAAACCCAAAACGCTCTTGTTTTTCAGGAGGATTACCAAAATCAAGTCCATGCTCATCAAACGCAGATTGTTCTCGTTTAAACTCAGCATCTGTCATATCGCGAAATTCAAAGTTTATTGCCATTTATGTACCCTTTTCCATCGTTGATAGATAAAAAAATTATACAAACATCCATTCTAAAGTTGAGTGTACTTTTTGCTCATATTTTTCTTGCCCAATTCCATAAAAAAGATCTTCAAAGAGAAGACATTTGCCATAAAAAATTGCCCGTTTACGTAGTTCTGTCTTTGCACTTTCTTGAAGAATGTACTCATGAAGAATTGAGTTCATTACTTTTTCTCCAATATCACGATAAATTCGAGCAAAATCACAAGCAGGATCTGTAAATGCTGCACCACCTCAGTCAATTATGCCTGATATTTTGTCATTGATTACAAATATATGTTCTATGCCCAAATCATTATGACAGAAAACTGAAGTTTGAGTATACTCAGGAGGTTTCGTATTAAAGAACGCTTCAATATTCTGTAAATACCGATCATCAATCAAATGTTTGGTTTTTTCAAAATAATCTTGAGCACGCGAAAGCCAGTCTTCGACTGATCGTTCCTCTGCTAATATGTCAAGATCACTCAGCTTTTCACTCTCAATAGAGTGAAGTTTATTTAAGAAACATCCTAATTGTTTGGAAATGGTTTCCCAATCAACATACTCATTTTGTTTTGTTAATAGTGAAGCTCCTTGTATTTTTTTATAACCTGCGAAAGAATGATCGGGTGGAATAAATATGAACATAGGAAAAGGTAACGTTGAATAAATTGTCAATTGTTTTTGAATAGAAATTTCTTGTTCTAATTGTTTTTGGTTTTCAGGTTTTTTGGGGAAACGAAAAATAAAATCAGAATTTACTTCAAAAGCAACATTGCCCGTTCCTTCCCCGATTTTTTCTATCTTATCAATACGGAAACTTGGAAAGAACTGGGAGACTAGCGCTGACGCAAGCAATTCATTCATGAGATGAGTATAACAGCAAATTTTTTAACAAATGGTGAAAGTTCTCAGAAAATAATGACTTCCCCAGTAGTGGCTACACAAACTGGGGAAGATCAAAGTTTTACCTTATTCAGTGGGAGCTGGTGACTCGACATTAATTTCAGGTGCCGGGACATTTATTTCAGGAGTTTCCACATTAACTTGAACTGGGCCCATGCGTTGGAATGCTGGGATTCCCCAGTATAGTAGTAGTATCACAAACC
>JAGOUP010000093.1 GCA_018061205.1 Candidatus Levyibacteriota bacterium
GGCGTGATGATTGTTTTGAGACCGAGAGACTTTGCTTCTTTGACTCGCTTCTCTAAATTACTGATACCACGGATCTCCCCTTGCAGCCCGACTTCTCCCATCGCCACGACTTGAGACAATGGCACATTTTTTAGTGATGAGAAGAGTGCGAGACAGATCGCTAGATCGACAGCAGGGTCTTGGACTTTGAGTCCTCCAGCGACATTGACGAACACATCCTGTGTTTCAAAAGGCAGTCGTGCATGCTTTTGCAAAACAGCCAAAAGCAGTTCCAACCGTCTCGAATCCACCCCGGAAGCGACTCTTCGAGGCATCGGAAATTTTGAATAAACGACCAGTGCTTGGAGCTCTATCAGGAAAGATCTGCTCCCTTCTTGCATGACCGTTAACACTGACCCGGGGGTATTTTCGGCTTGTTTTGTTAAAAAAATTTGTTCAGGATTTTTTACTTCACTGATTCCCTCCCCTTCCATCGAAAATACCCCGACTTCGTCCACTGGCCCGAACCGATTTTTCAGAGATCTGAGAATCCTCGTTTTCGTGAGTTTCTCCCCCTCAAAAAACAACACTGTGTCAACCATATGAGACAACAACATCGGCCCCGCCACCATCCCCTCCTTGGTAACATGCCCTACCATGATCGTTGGAATCCCCAATGACTTTGCCAGTTTTATAAAAGACGCAGCAGCATACCGAATCTGTCCGACACTTCCAGCAAACGAATCGATCTGGGAAGTTTGCATGGTTTGGATAGAATCGATGATGACCAGGGATGGCTTGACCGTTGCGATGACTTGTGCAATTGCATCCGTATCAGATGTTGAAAGAATAAGCAGGTTGTTATCACTTTCCCCTTTACCCTTTCCGCTTTCCCCTAGTACTCTTTCTGCTCGCAGTTTTATCTGATCTTCCGACTCCTCCCCAGAAATATACAAAACCTTGTTCATGGTTCGGGGTTCGGAGTTCGTAGTAGATTTCTCGTTTTTTTTCTCTGAACTCTGAACTCTGAACTCTGAACCCGCTCCTGCCATATGCATCCCCACCTGCAGTAACAACGTCGACTTCCCTATCCCCGGATCTCCCGCCAAAAGAATTGCCGATCCATTCACGAGTCCTCCCCCCAGCACAGTGTCCAGTTCTACAAATCCCGTAACCACTCGCTGCTTGACCGATGCCGTGATACTACTGAGTGTTCGTGGTGTCATACTCTGATTCTCTACCAACATCCCAGCACTCACTGCCACACCAGCTTTGCTTTTCTGCACCTTGAACTCCTTCATGCTATTCCACTGCCCACACTCCGGACACTTCCCCATAAACTGAGAAGAATCATACCCACACTCCTGACAAACATAATTAGTTATCGTCTTAGCCATAAAAGTAACTTGATTATAACTCCTTTTATTCAGAATGTCGAAGTAAATTATTGCTGTTTAAATGTATAATGATTTTATGAAAACAATCTTTATATTTGGAGCTGGTGCATCACATAGTGCACATGAGAAAGATCTTCCGAAACATATGATTCCCCCCCTGACAAAAGATCTCTTTCAAGGTTGTAATCAATATGATATTCACTATGCAAAAGAAATTGGCTTAAACATAAACGATTTGAACTATATAGAAGATGAATCAGCTAATTTTACTGAAAATGGTGGAACAAATATAGAAAAATGGCTAACAGAAAAGTGGGAAAAAGCAAAAATAATAAAAGATGATTTTCACCGAAAAGCTGAATTCAATAATATAGCAACAATTACTTTTTATATATGGGTCACTCTGTTAAAAATTTCTGAGAGTGTATATAGGGATGTAAAAAATTGTAGAGGATCAAACATGTATAGAAGATTATTAAAAAAAATTCATGATAAAAAAATAAACTTTGGGATTATAAATTTTAACTATGATCTTTTATTAGATTTAGCCTTTAGAGATGTTTTCAATGTTGATCTTCAAAACGAGTATGTAAGTACACACTATATAAAACCACATGGATCAGTCAATTGGTTTTTAAATAAAAAAACAGAATCTGATTTAGAAAATGTCATTGATTCCGATCCTATTGTTAAAGTACGAACTGCTATGAGAAACATGTACAATGAGGAATCTTTACCTCTTTCTAATCTCACTGTTCTCGATCCTGAAAATAAAAACTTGTACTCATTAATAGATATATTTAAAACACTAAATACACCCTATTTTCTTCCTCTCATCTTTTTACCTCTTACGTCAAAAGATTATAGTCTTGTTTCTGGATTCGAAAAAATAATAATGGATAATGCAAAAAAGATGATAAAAGATGCTTCTGAAATATACCTTATTGGCTATCGCGCTAATGACAAAATCATCTTAGACCTGTTGAATATGATCAATTCATCAAATGTAAAAATACATATTGTTAATACAAATGATGTATCTGCAAGAAAAATTAGAGAAAAGCTTTTAAAGAAATTCCCAAATAAGATAATCAGAGGGACAATCAATTCAAATGGATTTCCTGACTTCGTACATAACTTTTAATTTCTCCTTTACATTGAGCAGATGTATTCCTATTTGCGATAGCAAATTACAAACAACTATGAACCGAGCATTGAGGGATGAGGTAAGCATTTTTCATTTGCGTTCAGGGGGATTCCTCGCATGAGGAGGGGGTGAAATCACCCGATTAGCAAATGAAAAATGCGCCCCTTTCATCCCTCACCCGCTCGGCAGTTTTTGGTACCTTTTTGCTGTCAAAAAGTACAAACGTAAAAAAATTTATACTAAAAGTATGAAAAACAAATTATTTTAGGTGTGTTTGTGTGTAGTTTTGAAAAAGAATACTCAGCATGAGCATATCTTCAGCGCACTGTTCTCTATCTTGTTGGGCTAATCTTTCCGGCATACCTTCCAACAATATATGCA
>JAGOUP010000014.1 GCA_018061205.1 Candidatus Levyibacteriota bacterium
AGTCAGCATGCTCCTTATGCCCTGGGCTACACACACCCTACAATGGCGAAGAACAATGGGTTGCAAGCTAGTAATGGCAAGCTAATCCCTGAAATTTCGCCTCAGTTCAGATTGAGGGCTGCAACTCGCCCTCATGAAGTCGGAATCGGTAGTAATCGCGAATCAGCAGGTCGCGGTGAATACGTTCTCGGGTCTTGTACACACCGCCCGTCAAGGCAGCAAAGTCGGTAGCTATCGAATATTGTCTTTATGGCGATAGAGATAGAGATTGGCGATGAAGCTTAAGTCGTAACAAGGTATCCCTAGCCGAAGCTGGGGATGGATCACCTCCTTTCTAAAAAACATACATTCATACCGCAAGGTAAGAAAATCGTTTTACAGTTAGGGGAAGACATGAAGCTAGTGTAAGCGATTATTTTGGCTGCATTAGGTAACTGTAGACTTGGTATCACGTATTGGAATAGTACGTGACTTTTGATCCTCACATCAAAAGTGAAATCTATTCTTTTTAGTTCCTACCACCTCCTGACTCAAAAAAAAGTCCCAAATCTCAAATCCAAAATCCCAATAAAAGGATATTGGAACTTGTGATTTGGAGCTTGGGATTTGAAATACGTGTGCTAATTGTTAAAGAGTAATCAGAAGATCTTCTTTTTTTTCTATACTTTCTCCCCACTTGAGTTTTTTTGCAAAAAGATACTGTTGTTTATGTCGCTTCATAACTTTTACCACTTCCATTCCGTCTGTTGTCATGATAGGGATTTGTAAATACCCTTTATACAGAGTAGGTGCACCAACGCATCGACCCCAGGGTTTTGTAGATATCATATTGTTTCCTATTGCGACATAGGCATATTTTGCTTCTTCCCAATCTGATGCCATGAGACTACTATCTCTCATGTGTTGTCTGACACGCCGTTGGAATTCTGGCCTTATAAATCGTTGCGGAAAATGGAGCCAGTGGTTTGTATCTTCAATCAACGTATTATTACTATATGGTGCAAGAATTTGTTCATGTGAGAGGCTTTTTGCTGCTTTATACACTATGGCACTTCCTTCTGGTGTGCCTGGTTCAACAATCACCATGATGCCTTTACAGTGATTATATGCGCTGCCAATGAGATGATCTCTTTGTGCAGTGTCGAGTTCACCGAGCATATTTGCCAGGAGCACGATGTCATATTTTGTTGTGTCATTTTCAATGATATACGCTGCATTCCCTTGTTGCAAAGACAGTTTGACCGATAAAGATGCAGCATTGCTGATCTCTCTTCCCAGTGTGAGAAAACTTCTTTCGCGATCCAGACACGTTGCTTCTTCCAGACTATCCCATATTTGTTTTGCTGCCCAGACTCCTGTTCCAGGTCCACTGCCAATATCCAGCATGGTTTTTGGCTTGAAGTCCATGAGCGTATCCGTGATATGTGAAAAGGAGCCAAAGATTTGTGCATACGTTGCTGGTGTCCGCAAAGCCAAATATGCGAGTGCATCAACTTGATCTTCGATATAGCCAAACGCATGATCAATCTGCTTATTCATATATCGTTCATGCAGTTTGATCGATCGCTGTACCCATTCCGGTGTCGGTTGTGAAGCAAGGATTTGTGTTATTGCTGCATTGATGGGCTCCGGCAAATTAGCAAATGTTTGTATCATCTATAGATTATACCACTCCCTGCCTGCCGGCAGGCAGGTTTACCCTTAACGCTTTCCCCTTTACCCTTTTAATGCTTGACAGCATTATAGTTTCCTTTTACTATTAATGTGATGAAGGAGCATACTGCAGCATACCATTGGGTGACGTTTTTAGGAGTTTTTATGTTGCTTATTGGTGTTTTTGCAGCTATTCGTACTGTTGCAAATATATATGTTTTTCCGACAGCATATCCACAAGCAGGTGCATTAGCACTCAGTCTTGGAGGGCAGCAACCATATTATCAAAAAGAAAGTGATTGTAACTATCCACCGACTCCATCATATGATCCAGCAGGTAAAATGATTGCGCCATCTGCTGAACAAACCAAAATCGATGGACAAAACAAAGCCAATTGTTTGGCAGGAGTGAAAGATTCCAGGGAGCAGGCAAAGGTAAATGATATTGCTACCTCAGCCATGTTTTTGTTCGTAGGATTTGGATTACTCGTCATGCGCCGCTTCTTCTTCAAATAATTTTTGCTATACTTAACTTCTATGAATTATCTTCCTTTTGCTTTTTCAGCATATTTCCTCAACGGCATATCTGTTCTGGTTGACAAATTTCTTCTTTCTCACAAAATTACCCATCCGCTTATTTATATTTTTTATATCAGCCTTGTTAGTTTAGTCATTCTTATTTTTATTCCCTTTACCAATATGCCCACTCTTACTGTTTTCCTCTTGGCATCAGTATCGACGGTTTTGTGGACACTGGGTTTGTATGCCCTCTATTTAGCACTCCGTATAGGATTGGTGACTCGAGTTATTCCTGTGATTGGGGCTTTGGTTCCTATTATTCTTGTTATCGAAGCAGTGTATACCCATGCCATTACAACAAACCAACTTATGGCTGTTATCATTTTGATTTTTGGTATTTTATTTTTAACACTCTTTGAATTACGAGGAAAATTGGAGCTAAAAGAGTTAGTATTTGAATTTTTATCAGCATTTCTTTTTGCGTTTTCTTATATCATTTTGCGTGAAGCATATTTGTTGGAGAGCTTTTTCACCGTATTTGTGTGGTCTCGTGTGGTACTGGTTCCTATTGGTATCTGTATTGTTTTGATTCCGGTGAGTCGACATATTGTTTTTGGGAAAAAAGATAAACGACCTATTGTTTTGCGATCAAAAGCAGGTATGCTTTTTATTGTAGGACAAATTTGTGGTGGTATATCCGAATTGCTTTTGACCTTTTCTGTTTCATTGGCCAATCCTGCATTGGTCAACTCACTCCAAGGAAGTCAGTATGTCTTTTTGTTTATTGCCAGCTTTTTCCTCTCCAAAAAATTTCCGCATATATTTGCAGAACAGCATCAAAAATGGGCTGTTATCTCAAAGATTTGTGGGATTATTTGTGTCGGAGTTGGGCTCTATATTATTGCATTTTCCAACGTCTAGAATTTTCGGTAAATTTTCGGATCATCTCATCAGACATTTGGGCCATTTTTCGTGTTGTTGTTAGGACTTGATTAGTGGTTGTTGTAGAAGAAAAAAAAAAGAACGTGCCAACGAGCAAAACGAACGCAGATAGTGGTATCGCATAGAGAAAAATCCATGGTTGATAAGGTTTTGGTTTTGCTTGTGGGACTGTTCTTACCACTTCGAGTCCTATTGTTGCTTTTTTCCCCATCCACATCGATATATGATTACCTATTGAGTACCCAAAAACTGTTTGTATTAATCCTAGAGAGTAAGCCTTTCTCATAGAAGTATACACATAGATATTTGGACTATACACAACCTTACCTAGTTTGGTAAGCTTTAGACACATTTTGGTATCTTCACCAAATTGTAAATCAGTATCAAATCCGCCCGTTTTTTTATAGAGTTCTTTACGCACGGCCATATTAGGGAACAGAAATCCATCGCCCAAAAGCTTCAAGATATACATCCAAATGACGATGGCTGGGTAGTACACAATATTTTGCCACCAAGTGCTCTCCAAAGGATAGAGTGGTCCTCCAATAGCCACGAGTTTGTTATCTTTTTCAAACGCATGCCAAATCTTTTCCAACCAGTCTGTTGGTTGTATATAGTCAGCATCTGCTCTGGCGATGATTTCACCAGAAGCTGTCGCAAAACCGGCATTGCAGGCATAGGCATAGCCTCGACTTTTTTCAGAAATGACTCGTGCACCATACTCTTTGGCGATTTCTGCTGTTTTGTCTGTTGAGTTATTATCTACGACGATCACTTCATAATCTCCTTTCGGAAATGTTTGTTTTTGCAACGAGGCCAGGAGGTGCGGTAAAAAGGCTTCTTCGTTGAAGGCTGGGATAACAACAGATATTTTCATAAAACCATCTCCAAGTATACTAGAGTTCTCAATCCTTTTCAATGTGAGCCTGGTTTGGTATACTCATATATAGTTTCTGGTCGCGTCAGACGCGACACGCCTCAAACACGTCTTCTGGCGAAGCCGCGTTTGACGCGGCGCGGTGGTGAAGTGGTTAACACATCTGTTTGCAAAACAGACATGCACCGGTTCGAATCCGGTTCGCGCCTCAAAAGCTATACAAAAAGACAGGGGAATTTTATATGTCAGGACATGAAGGCGGGGGACATGGAGGAGCAAAATTTGAGTCTGCTGTTTTGGAAGAATGGGTAGTGACAGTGAAAGACACTGTTGATGCTTTTTGTTCTTTTATTTTTGCGTGGTTAAATGTTGTGGGTCTTGAAGACCGTGGAGGGGGCGGCGGTGGTGGTGGGCATCATTGATGGCAGGATCCTATTGATCGTGTGTGGGTCCGGATAGAGTCGAACTATCCACCTCTTCTTTATCAGAGAAGCGTTCTACCGCTGAACTACGAACCCGAGGACAGTGATCATTATAGCATTTTTTAGAGCTAAGTTGAAGCTTGAAAACAATTCTACGCCTATTCCCTAGAGGAATGGTTAGGGAATTATTGTAAAAGTAACACGCGATTAAGAGGATAAGAAAAAACTTCGTCTACGTTTTTAAAGGTTTTATCAATTATTTCCCTAAATGCTTCATATTCTCCACTATTCTTTTTTTGATAATGAGCGTTGTAGAGAATTGTTCCATTCTGTTTTAATAATTTCTTCAATTGTAGTAAAAACGTTTTTTCTCTACTTTTTGGAGGATTCAAAGGCCCAATATACAAGTCAACGATAATCGTATCGTAGACTAGTCGACTGATACGAGATTGTTTTTGTAGCCACGCAATAGCATCAGCAATGACTATTTTTTGTTTTGCATTTTCTTTTATCTCAAATTGTTCTAATGCGACTTGTTTCATCATCGGGTCTAATTCTATTCCTGTAATTTTTGTAGTTGTATCATATTTGCGTATGGCATTGATGACAGATCCACCCCCAACACCAAGAATAAGAATATGTTTCCCCATGTCATCCTGAACTCGTTTCAGGATCTCTTTTTGTATTTTGGTTCTTTTTAATTTAGATCCTGAAATAAATTGCAGGTCACAGACTCCCTTTGGGAGATGACAATATATTTTCTTTATCACCTCATCCCACATAGGAGCAATCTCACCACCACTTTGCGTCACACCTCCAGAATAAAGTGCTTTCTCATCATTTCTATTCCCAATAGTTATTGTTCCATTAATGCTTGATTGGTAGGTGATTTTTTTAAAAGGATTCCACATAATAACGTATGTCATGTTGAACTCGCTCCGCCTCGAAGTGGCCAGTCCTCTTGGGGGATTTCAGGATGACAATAAGGGTATTATAACTTTTTTATTGCTTCTATTAATACCGTTTTTATCTTTTCTATTTCCACGCTATTTTCTGTTCCAACAGAAAATCTGACAAAGGGCTTCCCATATTTTGTATTCCTCGCAGTGAGATATATTCTGGAAGTGTTCATACCAAAACTCGTTCCTTCCACAATTTGTATCTGATGTTTTTTTGCTTCTTTCAAAACATTTTCGACGAATCTTTTATACGATCGTATCGTATCGTATTTTGTTTTCCATACAAAAGTAAAAAAACTTCCTTGAAATGATAAATGTTTTGCCCACTCTTTTGCTTCGTGTGATGCAAGTGTTGGATATACAATACCTTTCAGAGGTGATTGAGAATTGTTTTGGATATAGGTTGTTAAAGATTCTATGATATCTTTTGCATTTCGTTCATGGCGTTTCAAACGTTTCTCCAGCAATTTTCTATTTGGGGTGGGGAGGAGGTAGCAACTCACATCAGAGAGAATTGTTCCACTATGTTGTCTGGCAAAAAACAGCTTGTTCATATCCTTCCCAAACCCATAGATAACTCCTCCCATAGTTCGATCCATACCAAATTGGTGATACTTATTCATACTCTCAAAAACAATCATATGAATATGTTTCGGAAATTTTCCCAAAAGTTGCAGTGGCTGAAAAGAAGCAGCCAAACACGTGTTATCAATAATAATATACACGTCTTTTGGATTCTCCATGTCATGCTGAACTCGTTTCAGCATCTCAAGAATATTTCTAAGGTTTGGTATAGCTATATCAAAAGAATTACAGAGCGAGTCAAAGAATAACACTGATGGGTTTTTTTCTTCAATAAATTTTTTTATTTTCTCTGTATCATGTTCATGCATTTCCGTCACGCCGAGAAACAGTTTTTTTATCAATTCTTTATTTTGAAAATAAGAAGATGCGCCGAGCAGTATCGGCCCAGTTATTTTCTTCTCCATTTCTAGAAAATTCAAAATGGTCGTGAGTGCAGCCATACCGGAATTGGTGAGGTAGGTAGGGATAGTAAATTTAAAAATTGCATCGATATATTCTTTTCTGAATCTTTTAGCATACATTTTCGCATCCAGATGCTGATCTCTTTTATAATCATTATAATTCCCTACGATTTCTCCTTCCTGTCGACCCGCCAAAGATCTCAGTGAGTGATTGAACGTAGGCGACTGCCAATCAGTAGATGTTATCAGTCCCGCAATAAGAGATTGCCAACTTCTATAAAGATCATAATACTTTTTTTGTTTGCTACTTATGTCATTCTGAGGAGCGAAGCGACGTGAGAATCTCAAAGTATTTTGTATCTTTTCTAATTCCTTAATAATTTTCTGATACTCCTTTTCATATTCTTTAGCAGTCTTCGATAACGTTTCAAAAGAAAGTATATGTTTTTTTTGTTTTTCTATATCTTTTTGAAATGTTTGTAGTTGTTTAAGCGTTGAAGAAAAAAGATACAGTAGTTCCTCAAAATCCTCCTGTGAATCATTTTTTGTCTCTTCTAAGAATTGTTCATGCATTGTGAAGTTATTATAGCATTCCCGAACAGGTGTCATCCTGGAGGGCTTTAGCCCGATAGGATCTTATGACAAGTCCTGTGTTACAATATCGCAATGGATTTAATCAGACGAAAGCACAACAATATTCTCTTGCACAGAGTGAACATTGGAGAAAAAACCATCTCTATCCCTGTTGCACAACTAGGAAGTGGAGCAGGAAAGACTATCTTGATTACTGCAGGATTGGATGGCGATGAGTATGCAGGTATCGAAGCAGCATATACACTAATTGATCACTATGCCAAAACCAAATTTTCTGGGCGATTGATCATTATTCCTATTCTCAATATTCCTGGTTTTGAAGCAGGTATGAGTTGGAATCCATTGGACAATAAGTATCCAAAACACATTTTTCCAGGAAAAGAAAAAGGAAGTAGTTCAGAAAAATTGATGCATTGGTTATCAAGTAGTTTTATACAGAATACAGATTTATGGATCGATCTCCATAGTGGGGCTAGTACAGAAGTACTCGCATCATATATCGATATAGCAGACATACAGAGAAAAAATCCTGCAGTATTATTACGAGATTGTTTGCAAAAAATAAAAGCAGAGAGAATTGTTTTGAGTCGAAATTCCTTCACAGAAAATATTGCAAAAAAAAATACTGCATATATTCGTTTAGAATCAGGACAGTTAGGACAAAGAAATAAAAAAGATATAAAACAGCATATCGATTGGGTAAAACAAATCTTCTCCTCCTTTGTCATTGCGAGGAGCGTAGCGACGCGGCAATCTAAAAAAAAATTAGCCACCAAGATCGTTTATCGGAATCTAAGGGAATTTCTCGCAACAGAAAATGGTATCTGGAGTCCATCGGTACATACCGCTAGACTACAAAATAACAAGGCGCTTGGAGAGGTTAGATCACTAGATGGAAAAATACTCCAAAAAATTACAGCAAAAGAAAATGGCGTATTTCTTTGGAGAAGAGAGGCAATGTATTGTAAAAAAGGAGATAGTTTATATGCGTATGCATATCAAAAACAATCTTTGTCATGCTGAATTTATTTCAGCATCTCTACAGTAAATCTAGATCCTGAAACGAGTTCAGGATGACATTGAAGAAGTTAGTCTATAAAACCATTTAAAAACTGGATTATATATTTTAATCCACGCTGGTGGAAACTGTATTTCCTCTCCATGAAACCTACTTTTGAATTCACTATATCCTTTCCATCTCTTTGCTTCATTTGGATACCGTGCATCATAAATAGACTCAAAATCAAAAACAGTACACTTGAGTTTTTTCCCCACTTTTATTCCTTCCAAAACAAGAAGATAGTTTGCCAGTAATCTATACCCATCTTTTGTAATACCGGTTTGTAGATACGTAACCACACCATTGTAATACCCGTACCATACACTCGCAATTGGTTCTTGCGTTGTCATCCTGGAGGGCTTTAGCCCGATAGGATCTAAATTTTTATATGCAAAAACCAAAAACGATCCTTTTTTTAATGCCTCATATTTCTTCTTGCTCTCATCATATCCTGGTGCATAAAACTTTTTCATATCTGTCAGTGATTTTTGTAATGTAAAAAATTTTTCAAAATAGTTGTTATGTTTATCATCTTTTGTAAAAACTGTTTTTATGATGAGATTATTTTTTTCCGCCTTTTTGATATTTCGTTTGGCATTTTCAGAAAAAGAAGAGATGATTTTTTTGAGTGGTTTGCTGATCTCTATTTTTCTTGTTGCAGTAGGTGCATGATGCATGGGTGTTATCTGGTATCCGTTTTTTTTAAAAGCTTTTTCATCATAAGTATTTGTATTTGGTTCTATGACAACAACGAGAGCGTGATACTTTTTAGCGATACTATCAATTTTTTTTAAAGATATTTTCTGCAACGGATGTTGAATTTTGATAAAAGAGATACCAAATGGCATTTGTCGAATATACACTTGGACTGTATCAATAGTTTCTACCTGCCATCCAATCTTTTGCATATACGTTTTCCAAAAAGGACTCTGTCTAAAATCAAAAGCATTTTGTGTGGTTGTTTTCATGCCTATTATCATATCATTTCTTTAGTTTGTCATGCTGAACTTGTTTCAGCATCTCTGTTGTAACGATTTCAAACATGAGTTGGAGTATAGATCCTGAAATAAATTCAGGATGACAGGATGTGTCTGCTATAATACTCCCATGATAAAAACCTACGATCAGGCAGTCGAGTATCTCAAATCTTTTATTCCTTTCACGCTTTACCAAACAGATGCGTTTCAAAAAAAGGAACTGAAAGATCCACTGGACCGCATGCGATATTTGCTCAATCTTTTGGATAATCCAGAAAGAAAATTCAAATCTGTATTAGTTGGAGGTACATCAGGAAAAGGATCAACGAGTTATCTTATTTCCCATATCTTAACAATTGCTGGGTACAAAACAGGATTGACTCTGTCTCCACATCTCGTTCGTATCAATGAGCGTATACAAATCAATAACGAAGAGATTTCAGATGCTATATTCGTAGAAATGGTAAATCAGGTTATTCCTGCTATTGAACAAATGAGAAAAAGCACCTATGATGTTCCATCATATTTTGAAATTACTATTGCCATGGCATTTCTGTACTTTGCAAAAGAAGAAATAGACATTGCCATTGTCGAAGTTGGTATGGGAGGAGAGTATGATGCAACAAATACCTTAGAGCCATTAGTAGCAGTACTTACCAATGTCTCACTTGATCACACCCAGTTCTTAGGAGAAACAGTAGAAGAAATAGCAGAGACGAAGGGGGGGATAATTAAGAATTACGAATTAGGAATTACGAATTATGAAAGACCAATTGTGGTAACTGGTGTTAGTCAACCATCAGTTATCAAAATAATAGAGAACCGCTGTGAGAAAGTAGGTGCAAAACTATATCGTTTAGGAAAAGATTTTTTTGTGACCGATGAGCAAATTGGGTTGGAAGGGGAGTATCAAAAAGAAAACGCCTCATTAGCCATTGAAACCATAAAACAGTTACACCACTTCGATTTTTTCGTGTCAGAATCAATAATTCGCAAATCCCTCAAAACTGCTACCTTTCCTGGCCGTTTCGAAGAAATAAAATGGAAAATGGAAAATGGAAAATGGAAAATCATACTTGATGGTGCTCATAACCCAGCCAAAATGCATGCATTTGTGACCAGTCTCCAAAAGATATATCCACAACAAAAAAAAGTATTCATCATAGCATTTAAGAAAGACAAAAACATCGAAGACATGCTTAAAGAAATTATCCCTGTAGCAGAAAGTATTGTGGCAACTGAATTTGCAATAGGAACTGATACCATGATTAGCAATGCATCTTATAAAGTTGATGATCTTACATCATTAATCTTACATCTTAAATCTGATACCAATATTTTTATCGAGAAAGATTCAGTAAAAGCAGTGGAGAAAGCCATCTCCCTTGCTTGTCATTCTGAGCAAAGCGAAGAATCTTATGATCCTATCATAGCTATTACAGGTTCCCTCTATCTCATTGGAGAATTAAAACAACGATCTACGGTTTTGGCGTAGGTGTTGCTGTTGGGAGTACGACTGTTTGAGGAGTAGTCGTGATTGGTGGTAATACGATCAGTTGTCCTGCGCCAACTCCTTGTGGTGCTGGTGTTCCGCTTGTTGTTGGTTTTGGACATTCCACAATAACTTTCTTTGTTAGCCCACTATAAACGCCACTGGCATTGACACTATGTACCCACCATTC
>JAGOUP010000094.1 GCA_018061205.1 Candidatus Levyibacteriota bacterium
ACAACATTCAATATACCATCAATGCTTCCTACACTGGTACTGCGGAAATCACGCTCACTGATACATTTCCCCCCAACACGCAATTGGTCAACGCCACCGGTATCCATACAAAAACTGATACAACCGCTGTCTGGAAGCTCAGTGAAAACGAAGCAACTGGCACTGCTCCCAAAGTATATATATTTACCTTTATTCTTGGTCCGAACAAAGAAGACATGCTGGTTAAAAATAAAATTGTGGCAAATGCAACAGGAGGAACAGGCAGTGGAATACCCCCAACTGCAGATAATTGTGGCGGCCTTTATACGTTAGCAAATCCTTTAGGAAACTTTGGGGATCCAACATGTGATTTTAAAAAAGACGATCTTTATACCCTGTTAAAACAACAAGACCCTGCAAACGCTGATAAATGGTTCTTTAAAATTGTTCCCTGTGAAAGCTCTTACAATCCTAATACATGGAGAGATCCCAATATTCTTCCTCAAACTCCTGATCCAGCCGGGGCGTGGGGATTATTTCAAATGGGAAGAGGAAGAAATGGTCAGTACGACCATGGTGATGTGTATTGGAAAGATCAGGCAACAAGTGCTGTTGAGTGGAATAAACTAATCGGTGGAAGTTTTGGTTATTGGGCTTGCAAATAAATTATACTATAGTATAACAATACACTTATGTCAAAAAAACAACTCATTTTTTTTATTTTTGTCGGATTTGTTGCATTACTGATGGTTTTACTTGCAATAATACTCACTTTTGCTCCCCAATCTCCACCAAGCCAACAAACTGAAACCCCACAAATAACTACACAGCCATCTACCTCAACAACGCAGACGGGTCCGCAAACAAAACCTGCAGTGCCCTACTCACAAACCCAAACGGATAAGTTGCTACAAAGAGTTACGACCCGAACGCCCTTGTCCGACGCAGATAAAACGGTTAAGCAAACAATCATTGCGAGTATGAACGCAGGCTCGGAGTCTGTTTTTGTCTCTCCGCAATTTAGGATTGAATATATCAAGTCACCTGATGTGTTTATGGTGGAAGTGCTTGATCCAGAAGTAACGAGCGCTAAAAAAGCGGCGGTTGATTGGTTTTTGCAAAAAGGCTTTAGTATCGATGCTGTTTGCACCATGCCAGTTACGTTTTATCTCAATCCAGCGGTTGCAAATCAACTAAAAAACACTAATACTGTATTCAGTCCGCTCGCTCAGGGCTGTTAAGCTTTATGGAATTTTTCTTGCAAAACAAACGATATTTATTTCTTTTCGGTGGTATACTTTTTTTCATTCTTTGTCTCATACTCTTTTCCTTTTCTCTCTTTCTTTCGGAACCTTCCCCACAAAACCAAAATACAGACTTTTCTCCAACACCATACGCTACTACTCCCGTACCAACAGCATATGACCCTTATAGCGAGGAATATAAAGACAGTGTTAAAAAAATTGATCAAGAAGAAAAAGCGATAATACAACAAGATCAAAAAGTTGCAAAATTTCTTACTAAATTACCTATGCAAGGGATTAATTTTATTGCTGCATATGATATTGATACCAACAAGGTCCGGGTCACCATTCCTACCAGTAAAAGCGCTGAGGGTGAAAAAGAATTTGATGATTTCTTAAAAGCAAATGGCATCGAAAATAGATCATGGATACAAAATCTTAGTGTACAATTTGTTACTACTGATCCAGATGTACACTAATTATGTATACTGCCCTATCTATTACTGTTACCACTGCTTTGTTTTTTCTTTCTTTTCACTTAGTAAATGCACAAGCAGCAACTGCTTCTAAGGCTGAGAGCAATGAGGTAGTAACACGCGTAGGAAATCCTGCAGAGGAAAATGCCTGTGGGATTGACCGCGTGTTTTATTGGCAAGGTGACCCAAAATATCAAAATATTTGTGATATGGCAGGCAGTGGCTGTGGACCTAGTAGTATGGCAATGGTTTTAAGTAGTTTTGGTGACACCATAACACCTAATCAAATGGATGATGTCTTTCGAGCACGTAACTGGCGCCCATGCACAGAAGGCAGCAATATGATACAAGCAATAAAAACATATTTACCAGAAAAAGGATATTTGTATGAAGCAGTTCCTATTGCGGTTGGATTACTGGATTTAGCAGCCGCAAAACAGTACTTAGACAACGGTTGGCTCATTATTGGGTCAACAGCAAATCATATTTTTGTTGTGTATGGTGTTGATGAAGCAACGAATGAAGTGCTCCTTATGGATCCGGCCAGACATGAAAATGTAAATGGGGTCAGACGTCCAAATGAATATCCATGGATCCGAACAGATAAAGAGAGAGGATGGAAATATGCGTATGCTGTTAAAAAAGAAGGTGCTACTTGTAATGTAGGACCACAACTTTCCGGTCCTACAGATTCAGTCTGTAAAGGCACCCCTGTTTCCTTTGGACAGAAAAAACTGCTTCCGAGACAACAAGAGCTTGTATGTAAAGCAACCCGTACCGGGACGTGTGGACGTGTAGATAAATGTATCCCTCCAACAAAAATTGTCATTCATACCACCGTTTCTTCTGCTGATGCTGATGGTATTCAAGACTATTTCGCACGTGGTTCAGGAGGAGAAGGTGTTGGAACACAGTTTGTTATTGGAAAGGATGGCAAAACGCTTCAAATGGTTGAAATGTTTACTGATACTACAGAACAATCATTTGGCACTGCAAATCATAATGATAAGGCAATTAACATAGAGCTCACTGATGATAATGTCTATGCAGATAAAGCAGATGCACCAACTGCCCAATATCAAGCACTCCTTAAACTTGTAAAAGATTTAATGCGACAATATAACATTCCTAAAGGCAATATTGGCTTTGCCTGGAAAGCAAATAGTGATAATGATAAATCTGTCCCACCAGG
>JAGOUP010000095.1 GCA_018061205.1 Candidatus Levyibacteriota bacterium
GAACAGGAGAAATAACCCTGCCCCTCACGATGGAAGCACTGACAATGCTGGAAATAGATGATATGGGACTGGATGGACTCGATAAGCGGGTACTTTTGGCGATCATAGAAAAACATAGAGGGGGTCCAGTAGGAGTCGAAACAGTTGCATCAACAATCTCAGAGGACACAGGAACATTGGAAGATGTGGTCGAACCATATCTGCTGCAAATAGGATTTTTGCAAAGAACACCAAGAGGCAGAGTCGCGACTCCTGCAGCATATACACATTTGGGGAAACAAGCTTCAAAAGAAGCGAAACAAGAAAGACTCATTTAATGTCATCCTGAATTTATTTCAGGATCTAGTTCTTGCATATGAGATGCTGAAACAAGTTCAGCATGACAAAAGAGAATTACGATACTATTTGAATCCCAATTCGAAGATGTGTTGGAAGAAGGGGGTGAAGGTGATGATGATTTGTAAAATGATGATACAACCTACTCCCCAGAAAAGCAGAGGATTTGGTTTGAATGCAGCTTTGCCTCGAACTAAAAAGGCCAGTCCCATGTGTGAGAAAATGAGTGCATTAAAGACAACGGTTCTGGCAAGGAGTTCTGATGTTGTATTGGAGAGGAATACAAAAATTCCCAAGAGAACAAGTGCTAAAGATATGCCGACACTGGTGACAAAAAACATTCGTGATTTTGTCAGAATAGGACTGTTAGGATTTCTTGGCTTGTCTTTAATCAAATCAGGATCCTTTGTGTCTGATGCAAGTGCTAGTGCAGGGAGACCATCTGTGATGAGATTGATCCAAAGAATTTGTGTGGGAATGAGTGGTGTTGGTAATCCTAAAATAGTTGCAAGAAGAATAAGCGTTAATTCTGAAATATTTCCTGCCAACAAGTACGTAATCGCTTTTAAAATATTATTATAAATAATTCTGCCTTCTTCAACTGCTGCAACGAGGGTGGAGAAGTTATCATCTGTCAAAATAATATCACTGGCTTCTTTGGCTACGTCTGTGCCAGATTGCCCCATAGAGACGCCGACATCGGATCTTTTGAGTGCTAAGGCATCGTTGACGCCATCACCGGTAACGGCAACAATAAGTCCTTTTTTCTTCAAAATATTAACGAGTCTGAGTTTGTCTTCCGGTTTACTTCTCGCAAAAACTCTTGTGTGCTCTATGATGTTGGAGAGTTCTTCATCACTCATTTTTTCCAACTCATCTGAAGTAACGACATCTTCATTTTTTTCTAACAGGCCTATTTCTTTTGCAATGGCAAGCGCTGTTTTCTCATTGTCTCCGGTAACCATAATGGTTGTGATGCCTGCTTCTTTTGCTTTCGCAACGGCTCGTGCTGCTTCATCTCGTGGTGGATCATAAATACCAACAAATCCCAAAAAGGTGAGATGTTCTTCGAGGTGGTCTCTTTTTGCATGGGCTGCATGCATTTCATGTTTCATGCCAAAGCCAATGACTCTCAGTCCTTGAGAGGCCAAGTGTTCGTAGCGTTGGGTAATGTTTGCTTTTTCTTTGTCGGTCAGTTTACTTTTTTCGATAATTGTTTCTGGTGCTCCTCTGACAAAGACATAGGTGCTATGGTTTTCTTTCCAAACGTTGGTTATGGTTTTAGCTTCCGAGTCAAACACAAATTCGTCCACAACCTCACCGCCGTCTTTGATTTCTTCCATGCTCACTCCCATATTTTGAGCCCACAATAGTAATGCCCCATCTGTTTTGTCACCCACTATGTCGACTCCTTTGCCTTCTCCTTTTTGAATCAGAGATGCGGTATTCCCAAAGACACATGCGCGAAGGAGTGATATGAGGTGTTTTTTATCCAGGAGCATATGAGATTTCACTCTCATGGCATTTTCAGTGAGCGTTCCTGTTTTATCAACGAGGAGAATTTGTGTCGATCCAAGGGTTTCAACAGCCTGCATTTTTCGAACTATGGCATTTTTTTTGGCCATTCGTCCTGTTCCTAGTGCTAATGCTATGGTAACAACAGTGGGGAGACTCTGGGGAACTGCTGCTACCGTCACACTGATAGCTAATAAAATAAGGGGAAAAAGTTCTCGTCCTTGGGATATGCCAATTGGGATGATACTGACCGCCGCCGCAACAGCGATAAGGGATAAAACTTTACTGAGTGTATCAAGTCGTTTTCGAAGCGGTGTTGTATCTGGTTCAAGTGTGGCGAGGGTTTTGGCAATTTGGCCAAACCGAGTCTCCATACCAGTTTTTTGAATCGTAAAATGTCCTTTTCCTTTGACAACGAGCGTACCACCAAACGCTGTCGCTTTTTGTTCTTTGGCAACAGGGAGTGACTCACCGGTGAGGATAGATTCATCAACTTCCAAATCTTCATGATGCAAAAAGATACCATCAGCCGGAATACGATCGCCTTCTAATAAAATGACGGTATCTCCTGGGACGAGTTCTGAGGTGGGAATTTGTGCTTCTTTGCCATCTCGTATAACACGAGATAAAGGCGTGACATATGCATTGAGTTTTTCGAGTGATTTTTCTGCATTGTATTCTTGGATAAAGCCGACAATACCATTCAATAGTAAAATAGCAAAAATAAAGATGCCGTCCAAGTAATCACCAATAAAAAAAGAGAAGAACGCAGCTAAAAACAAAATACCATTTAAAAGAGTAGGGTATTGAGAGAGGAATATATGCAGCGGGGAGATAGGTTTTTTGGTCGAAATGACGTTTCGACCATACTGTTTGAGTAAGCTTGCCGCTTCATGACTAGACAGGCCATTTTCCATCTCTTTATTGTAGCAAAGGGAAGGGGTAAGGGTAAAGCGTTAAGGGTAAAGAGATAATTTGAAATTTTCAATTTTTAATTTTCAATGAATGTTTAAAGTATTAAAATT
>JAGOUP010000096.1 GCA_018061205.1 Candidatus Levyibacteriota bacterium
GTCATATGTCATAAGTCCTTCATGTAACTCCTGATTCGTTAATTGCTCTCTAATATAGATTCCATTCATCCAATCTAATTTTTTTAAATCAAAAATTGGTGCAACAGGACGGATATCCCTGAAATCAAATAATGAAATGAACTCTTCAAGAGAAAAAATTTCTTTTTCATCAGGATGAGTCCATCCTAAAAGGGCCAAGAAATTTAACACAGCTTCAGGAAGATATCCTTCTTCCTGAAACCAAACAACATTTGTATGTCCATGGCGTTTGGACAGTTTTGATTTATCAGGATTCCGTAGTGTCGCAGTATGAAATATTGGTGGTATATCCCACCCAAAATATTTATATAAAAGTATATGTTTAGGTGTTGAAGATATCCATTCCTCAGCACGTAAAATCTGAGATATTTTCATCAAATGATCATCAATGACAACGGCAAAATGGTATGTTGGAAACCCATCTGATTTTATCAAAACCTGGTCAGTTACTTGATTTGCATCAAATATGATATCACCACGTATTTCATCATGAAAAATTATTTGTTCATTTTTCGGAACTTTCATACGTAGTATCCAATCTTGCCCACTAATCATTTCTGTAATTGTTTTTGGTGGATCGGGTAAAACAATATCCTGTTCCTTTTCACTCTCTAGTTTTTGTGAATAGTCTTTTTTAACCCCAGCATCTTCTTTCTTATAATAGGAAAAATATGCAAAGCCCAAATCCAATAACTTTTGCGCATATTCATGATAAAGGGATAATCGCTCTGATTGTCGATATGGCCCAAAGTCGCCTCCTTTTCTCGGACTTTCATCCTCCATTAAACCTACCCAGTCGAGTGATGTAAAAATGACATCTTCTGATCCTTCAACAAAACGAGTTTGATCTGTATCTTCAATACGGACAATAAATTTACCACCATTTTTTTTTGCGTATGCATAATTAAAAAGTGCCTGATAAATAGTCCCAATATGAGGGTATCCTGTTGGAGAAGGCGCTATACGTGTTCTGACCTGTTTCATAATGATATACTTGGGATGTACCATTCGATACATCCCTACGGGTGCACGACATGGTGCACCCTTGCATTGTAGCGTATGTATTTCCTATACTCAATAGTATGACTTCTTTATTCTATGTAACTGATCATATCAAAATGTTGGGTAAGTGGATTGGTATTCTTATCGTCTCAATTATTGTGGTGGTTTTTTTATTCCGATTTCTCGTTTTTTTGAAAGATATTATAGCCCCTACACCGCCACCTCCCCCTACTATGACATGGGGGAAATTGCCTCCACTAGTTTTCCCAGAAAGTAAATATACACAAACATTTTCTTATACAATCAATACGGTAAGTGGTGATTTACCAGTGCTCCCTGATAGAGCCGCTGTGTATCTCCTCGCAACACCAAGCGCTTCACTTCAATCACTCAGTAACGCTATAGATTTAGTGGGGAATGTGGGTTTTGATCAAGAACCAATCCGAATATCAGAATCTATTTACCAATGGTATAACCCACAACCACCTGCACAGAAATTACAATACGATATTGTTACAAAAAACTTTAAGGTAACCTCAGACTTCCTTTCTGATGTAGATATAATGATAGGGAATAATTTACCTGATGAAGCTGCAGCAAAAAAAACTGCTGAAAATTTTCTCATCAATTTAGGAGATTTTCCAAGTGATTTAAACGCTACAAAAAGTGCTGCAACCTTTTTTGCTATTCAAGATGGCTCTTTGGTTCCAACAACCAGTTTATCTAATGCGCATATTATTAGAATAGACTTTTTTCAAAACGATATCAACCAACTACCTATTTATTATCCTGAAAATCCTCAATCACCAATATATATACTCGTTGGCGGGGGTGGCTATGAAGGGACAGTGGTTGAAGCAGGATATACTCATCATACTATTACCGATATTTCTTCAACATATCCTATCTATACTGCCCAAGAAGCATTTGAGCAATTAAAAAAAGGAAAAGGATATGTAACAACATATAAAGGTCCTTCGACAAATATTCTCATTCAAAATGCAAAACTTGGATACTATCTCAGTCCAAACATAAAGACGTATCTTATGCCAATTATTATTTTTGAAGGAAACAATGATTTTATTGGGTATATCTCAGCAATCAAGGAGTAATGTTCAAAAACCGAACGTGACCAAAAGCGGTTAACAATAATCTCTCTGTATCAGCAAAACGATCTTCACTATTCATCACCACATAAATAATCGTATGACCATTGTCTTTGGAAGATGTTACTAAAATACCTCCTGCATCCGGAGTAAACCCTGTTTTGACACCAGTAACACCATACGTACCAAGAAGTTGATTAAGATTTGTCAAAACATATGATTTTGTCCCATCAAAATTTGTTGTCTTTATTTCTTTGGTTCTGACAACGTTTGCAAAAGCAGGATTTTGTAGAACTATTGATGTGAGTTGTGCAAGTTCTAATACCGTTGTATAGTTTCCGTTACTAAGCCCTGAAGCATCACTAAAATGGGTGTTATGCAACGACAGCTCTTTTGCCTTTTCATTCATCCGTTTTATGAATGCACTTTCTCCTCCAGGATAATTTTGCGCAATTGCTAATGCTGCATCATTTCCAGAAGGCAATAACATACCATATAATACATCGTTAAATCTGACTTTTTCTCCTAACTGATACCCGACAACTGCCGGTATCACATTCGCAGATTGGATCGTTATAATATCATCTGATTTGTAATGTTCCAATGCGACAAGTGCGGTCATAATTTTTGTTGTCGACGCCATAAGGTAGGAACTGTCTCTTATACATCT
>JAGOUP010000097.1 GCA_018061205.1 Candidatus Levyibacteriota bacterium
CTCTAATGTAAGCGAACTAGATGCTGAGATAAATTCAGCCCTAAAGGATCTACGACATGACATGGTGTACTATCATTTCCCGTGTTTCCCAAATTCATACGTTTTTTGTATTGGATTTTTTTTATATCCTACCAAAAGAATCAATAACAACGATAGTGTCAGCAAACCGACAAAACGAATTCTGCCATCTTTTTTGAGTCGTCGAATAGAACTATACATCACTGCTTTGTCCACAATAGCAAAATCTCCTCCCTCTTTCTCCATTCGTGAAACCAAATCAAAATCTTCTCCCACTTTTATACCATCATCAAATCCACCCGCTGCTTGAAAAATTACTCGAGTCACCAAAAGACATTGGGTGGTAGCCAGTGATTTGACTGGTTTTAATGCTTTTGGAATACCATTTTGTAACAGATATAAAAACCTATCGACTTTGTTGGTCGAATCAGGAAGAATCTTCGGAATAGCAAAATCCGCCTTTTTTGCAATTGCAGTCTGAAAGAGGGTTTCCAATGAACGTGTATTTTGGAACACCATATCTGCATCAATGAATAACAGATATGGTGCAGTCGTTTTTTCAACACCTTTATTTCTCTGTCTGGAAATGGTGTATTTAGGCATTTGATCGAAGTCCAATTGCGGCAAGACACGTTGTCTCTTTTTTATTTCTACCATCGTGTTATCTTTGGATATAGCATCCACAACGATGATCTCTTTCGGAGAAACTGTTTGTATACTCAGTGAATCCAAAAGCCTCCCAATATAATGCTCCTCATTGAGGGTTGGAATAATAATAGCAAGATCAATGATTTTCATGCTTTGAGTATACTATACTACTAAAATGGTGAGTGGTATAGATTTTTGCAGGAACAAAACTCAATTTTCAATTATCAAGTAACAATTTTCATTGAATTTTCAATTTTATAATGTTTCAAACATTGAATAATTGGATCATTAATTGAAAATTGGTAAATGGAAATTGAAAATTAAAAGCTACCCTAGCTCGTCTCTCTTCGTGTGCAGGAAATAAAAGAGCTGTTCAAAAAATGCAAAGAGTTCTTTGAAGGGTGTTTCTATCACAAAATCAAAAAGGAAAATCAAAATATTGATTTGTGAAATACCTTCAGTGAGTTGACTTCCAACTCTGATGATTGGCAAGAAGAGGAAATCAATAACTGGCGTTAACAACCCTTGCTTATCCCCAATCCGGTATATCGACGCTGTGAGACTGATACGATACGCCAAAAATGACACAATTGCCAAAAAGAAGACAAAAATGAACATACTCACGATATTAAAGTACAGCAGATACAGCACATACACAATGCTTCCAAAAGAAAGCAAAAATGCCAAAGACCACAGAACGCCAAACATGGTATTCATCCTGCTATTCTCAGCTTCTGCTTTTTTGATGAGCAGCGCATGACTAAATTTGGGATGCTCCTCAGAAAGAACCAAACGAATGTAGGCATAGATATTATCCGTATTTGTTTTATCTGGTGGTCGTATCATGAGTCCAACAGCGATCATCAACAGCGGTGGGATACCGGTATTGATGAGGAGTGTATTCCATTGATACTCACCATATCGCAAAATCTCATAGGTTCCTTCCACCAAAAATGCAAAAACGAGCTTCGTGAGCAACAAAAAGATAACACTTCGTATGATTGCTCTCGTTATTTTCGCTGAAATACTTTTGTATCGTTTTTCACAAACGGCATAAACAGCATTTTTAAATGTATCTCCTTGAACAAATGAAGACAAATTCTCTTTGTGATTCAAAAAGACATCTTCCAAAATCAGAAATGGCGCCGTATGTTTTTTAACATACCCATAAATGACATCTTTTTTGGGATAATCCAGTTGCTTATTTATCTCAGCAAAACCGGATGGGAAGTTTTTTGCAATGGCTTCAACAGTTGATCGAGTAAGCAACCCAAAGATTTGTCCGAACATATAAAACCGTAAAAACGCACGATCATCTCTCGCAAATGCTTTTCGAACTGCCAAATAAACTTGTGCGTCTTTTGTTTCTTCTGTATCATCCACAATTTCTACGTTTTTTCGAAAAATTTGAAACATAAAACTGACAATGACTTGGTTTTCAGGATTTGGTTTCAGTACTGTTGCGATGTGCGAGGACATCAAATCATAAATCCACTCATTCATGACCTTATCTGAAAATGTGTGCTGACTCAAAACCTGCAATCGAAGCTGTAAATAGAGATCGATGACTTCCTCAATATTAGTTATCATGGATTCTCCAACACCATCATGAGGGAGATATCTCGCCCAGATAAGTTCTCGGATCAACGGAGCTGCTGTTGTTTTGGCATTACCACCCAAAAGCAACCTGCGACGCAAAATTCGCTCCACAGTTGCCCGCAAAATGACTTCATCTTCCCGATACTCCATGGCATTGCGCAACTTCTCATACCATGCAGCAAATTTGGAAACCACCGGGTTTACACTGATATGCCGCTCACTATGCGGCACTACTTTTTTCTCAAATGCATTGACGACTGCTTGTGCCAATGTTGACAAGTGGAGTGGCTCCTCTTTCGACCCTACCTCTGTATGCGGCGCTGGTTCATGAGCTGCCGCAGCAGGCGCATGCACCGATGCGTCATGCGTTTTCCCATGATCAGTATCATGTCCACTTGGAGCTGTATGCGTATCACTCATAAATTCTCGTTTTTTGTCTTACTGTTTTTTTATTATACCATTTCTGTCGACTTTACCCTTTCCACTTGACGCTTTTACCCTAATAAAACGTTTACGCGATTCTTACAAGAATTTGTTTTATCTTTTATAAAATATTGCTGAGGGAGCGTACCATGGAAAAAAACTTTGGGAATGCACTACCATATGA
>JAGOUP010000098.1 GCA_018061205.1 Candidatus Levyibacteriota bacterium
ATGGATAATTTTTGGATAATCTTCGTATAAAAGCAGGGTAAATGGGTGCAGATAGATGCCACCAGTGCTTGCATTGACATATTCCCATTGGTTAGAAAAGAAGTCTTTAGTCCTCTTATCAGAAAGCAGGAGGAGTGCGAGACATCCCTCAAAGGCCAATGCCCAAGAAAGTAACGATTGACGAACATTTTTAGGAATTTTATAATAAATCTTTGGTGTATCAAAAAAGGTGAGCGATGTATGATTAAAAAATGTCAATAATTCTTTTACAATTTCCTCAGTACTTTCTCTTTCCGAAAGATGTACAACAATACTCCCATCGTTTTGTTTTTCTAACGCATGAATTCCTGAGATTTGTTTTGTTATTCTGTGAAGGGGCATTTGCCGCAGGAGCACATGGTAAAAATTTATCTGTTGTTTTGAGAGTATCTTATAGCCCCATGTTGGTGTTGTAACGCTGGTTTGCATAAACACAAAGGGGCAAGAGCAGTAGTATAAGACTTTGAACTCTGTTGGTCAATCCCGATTCAATCGGGATCAATTATGAAGTTATTTTTTTCATATCTTTTTACGGTGTTACTGACTGCTGTGCTTCTTGGTGTCTTGTTATGGTTTTTTAATCCGAATATCGCGACATCAACCGATGAGACAGTATCCCCGGTACCTGAATTTTTGATGCTGTCAAAAAACAAGGAAGTTTTTTCTATGGATCTTTTTTTACCAGTTATAGATTTTTTTACTGACATGCCCAATACAAAGCCTGAAGTGAGCGCAAAAGCAGTGATTGTCTATGACATCACCACAGGAAAAACACTCTATTCTAAAAACCCTCGAGAAAGAGTTCCTATGGCTTCTTTAACCAAAGTCATGACTGCTGTTATTGGAATTGAGAACAAAATACTATCAAATCAGTATTCTGTGACCAAAGATCAATTGGTTGGAGAAAATAGTATGGGGCTTTTACCACATGAAATACTCAGACTTGAAGATTTGCTCTATGGATTGATGCTTTTATCAGGGAACGATGCAGCCGAAGTTATTGCTGCACACTTCCCCACTGGAAGGGAAAATTTTATTCTCGCAATGAACAATAAAGCCAAAGCTTTAGGATTAAAAGATACCAATTTTACCAACCCTAGTGGACTGGAAGGAGATGGAGATCAGCATAGCACTGCATATGATCTGCTGGTGATTACCAAATATGCCCTGACAACCCATCCTCTTTTTGCGCAAATAGCACAAACTATTCTCAAGGATATTCCAGCAACTGATACCCACCAGCAATACTATTTAGAAAATGAAACCAATCTACTCACGTCATATCCGGGAGTAAAAGGAGTAAAAACAGGGTATACACCCGAGGCAGGATACTGTCTCATAACATATTTGGAATACAAAGATCACAAAATCATAGCGGTACTTTTAGGGAGTGAAAATAGAAGACAAGAAATGAAAGACCTATTAGACTATTCCCTCAAATCAATTGGTGTCACACCGCCAAAGCATGAGTAATATCTATTTTTCGTGTGCGCCTTTTGCCAGTTTATAGTAGCTAGTTTTTGTAGAACCAAATTTCTCCAAAATTCCTTTGGAAACCAAAGACGCGAGCAGTGAATGTGCTTGTTGTCTGCTCACCCCAAAACTCTCCTCAATATCTGATGTTTTGATCGCTTTTTTGTCGATAACGATTTGTAACACTTCTTCTTCTCGGGATGAAACCAGCACTCTTTTTTCACCAGTTATACTATCCAAATGTGTACGCTCGAGTTCCTCAATACGAGCTAGTGATCCTTGGAGAGATTCTGCAATACCTTCGAGAAAATATTCCAGCCATTTTGTCTTGTCTCCGGTATCGGCTGTATGGAGGGTATCTGAGTAGAGATAGCGATCTATATCATAATAGTCATCGATAATAAAATATTTGACGACCTCATACTGTTTTAGCAGAAGGTAATACGTGGTGAGTAGTCGAGCCATACGACCGTTCCCGTCAAAGAATGGATGGATGTAGGCGAATTGATGATGGAGAACGCCTGCTTTGAGGAGTGGATGGTACTCGTCCTTTTTGTCGACCCATGCGTAGACTTCTTCCAGTGCTTTCATGATTTCAGATCTTGTATGAAACGGCGGGTTATGCTTTACGACTATTTCTGTTTTTGTTTTGTGTCCCACGAACACTGATCCATCTCTATATGATCCTGCATCATCCATAATGCCATCCATGAGTTGTTTGTGGAGTGTGAGCGTCAGTTCTGTTGTGATAGGCGTTTGTTGTCGGGCGAGAATGAAGAGATGATTGATAACAGCAAAATAGTTTTTGACTTCTTTTTCAGATTTGGTTGTCGGAATACGGTCTCCCAACACCACATTCGTAACATCTTGGGGAGACAATGGATTGCCCTCTATACTCGTTGAATAATGTGTAGCTAAGACTTGGTTTTCTTCACTGAGCCGAAGTGCTAAAGATGGGATGAGGTTTTTGCCGATGAGCTGTCCATACAATCGTTCAATAGTACCCAGCGTATTGACGATAGGCATGGTTATATGAAACGTAGGTTCAAACATAGGCATAGTATAGCACAAAATCCATTAATTGTCAATATATTTGTAAATATAATTGTAAATATGATCCTGAGCTCATTTTAGTATAGCACCCAACAGCTTTTGTGGCAAATAAATTATTGTAAGCTTAATTGTCAATACAATTGTCAAGTGAAGGGATGACATAAATCTTGACAGGCGATAAAAATTTTTTTATATTTATCGTATGAATACTAATGATATCTTACAAGTTCTAATTAAGGGACAACATGAATTAAAAGAAGAACTTGCAGCCTTTACTAAGGGACAACATGAAGT
>JAGOUP010000099.1 GCA_018061205.1 Candidatus Levyibacteriota bacterium
GTCGTAGGGGATGCTGTGGAGTCAATTCTCCTGAAGAAGATCCGATACCGCTCAAAGAGAGAAAGAGACTGAATGAAGTAGGGTGCTTTTGCATAATCGGGCCTACGGTAAATGGGCCTGATTCGCCCAGTATCGTCGTTCCATCAGCAGCGAGCATACGGATGATGTATGATCCTGGGTTTACATCGGAGGGGATATGGTACGCGCATTGTCCGGTAAAGATAGGTGCTGATGGTGGTGCAGGGTGTGCACCAACTTCTGGTAGATCAGGGTATTGACAATGCAAATACATTTTTGGTCCGGCAGATTGGATTTGAGCAGATTCAGAAGCGGGAGGCAGCGCATAAAGTTGTAAGGTTTCAGCACCGGTAAACGTATTTTGCGTCATTGTTGGTGAAATAGTAGCGGTAGGATAGAGACGATCAAGTGAGTTTTTGGTAATGGTTACCATTTTTGTTGCAAGTTCTTTATTTCCTGCATATGTCCAGTGAGAACCGTCATTTGATGACCCGGTAGTGTCTACTACAGAGACATTCTGCTCCGAATCAGCCAGTTCTTGCATAACCGTATCATAACCATTTCGTGGACTGCCCATAGCCTGAAATTGCGTCATGATGATAATTGCCCCCGGCAAATCAGCTTTTATTTTGTTGATATAACCCAGCATATCTGTTTTAAAAGTGGTAGGAGATGTTCCAATATTATTATCATTGATACCCAGGCTAATCCAGACTACCCATTGCGTGGGTGTATTTGTAGGCAGCTGTGTTTTTGCAGCACTTGTTCGTTGTACAAATTTTTGCCAAAATGTATGATCACTATTCCATTGGCTTATAAATGAATTTCCTTGTCCTGTTTTTATTAAATACACTTGTGGATTATTTGGAAATGCATGGACTTTTACAGAATTAGCAAGTCCCAGTTCGAATCCATGGAATGTGCTTGTGGGGCCATTCCAGTGATCTATAGTATTATTTGTTCCGACATCTAAATCTTCAAATTGGAGTGTTGTGTTATTGAGTATTTTGACAGCTGAAGTGGGTGCCAGTTCATCTGCTGTTGCAGCGTCATTCAAACCGTAACCTCCTGCATTGCTTTCTCCAGTAAAAACAAACGCCAATAATGAAGCAGGAGAAGCGTTTGGAGAAGGTATTACTGTTGTGCTGGCAGATGCGAGAGTCCAACTTACCATGACTGACTCTTCGGGTTTTGCAGTCAGAGGATTTACCGTGATTGTTGCCTGATTGGTATTTGCATGTTGGCGTATTTCTTGCTGCTTTTGTGCTAGATAGACAGTGAGAATTAGTGCGAGAATCAGGATTCCGATAACAATAAATTTCAATTGCTTTGATTTTTTTATTCGGTCTATAAGGTCACGGATTTTTCTATGAGACATATACACCAACTTAGCATAGCACATAATAAATCTATGTAAAACAAAAAAATTATGCTAAACTGCTGGTATGGTTTTATCAGATAGAGATATCAAAAAAGCTCTGAAGACAGGGCTTTTGAAAATTACACCTGCTATAGATGAAAAAGAGCAACTCGGGTCATGTTCTGTAGATTTTCGTCTGGGCAATCGTTTTCGTGTTTTTGAGCACAGTAAGTATCCCTACATTGATCCAACCAAAAAAGATTATTCAAATGAAATAACCAGGGAAGTGGTTTTGAAACACAGTGGTGAAGCATTCATCATGCAACCAGGAGATTTTGCTCTAGCAGTGACGATGGAGCGTATCCAAATTCATCCAAGTCTTCTTGGTCGTTTGGAGGGGAGATCATCTATGGGAAGATTAGGGATTGTTGTTCATTCCACAGCATCGGTTTTTGAACCAGGATGGGATGGGCAAGCAGTCTTAGAGTTAGGAAATCTTGGTCGTTTGCCCGTTGCTTTGTATCCTGGTATGCGTATATGTGCCATGACATTTGAACAGCTTTCCAGTGAAGCAGAGACTCCCTACACAAAGAAAAAAACCGCCAAATACATCAACCAATCCGGTCCCGACGAAAGCAAAATCAGTGCAGATAAAAAATAATTTTTAATTTGAAATTTAAAATTTGAAATGAATGTTTAAAAATTTAATATTTAAAACATTTAAATTTCATTGAAAATTGAAAATTGAAAATTTCAAATTTATGAAAAATCATATCGAATTTGATTTAGACTTCAAAAAAAATACCTACGGGGGGTTATATATAGTACTTGAAGGTATTAATGCATCAGGGAAGAGTACGCAACTAGAGCTATTAAAAGAATATTTTGAAAAACAGGGAAAGACTGTTGTTGTGACGAACGAACCAAATGAGTATTTAGCTATTGGGAGAATGATTCGAGAGATTATCACCAAAACACGAGATGTCCCACCTGCAGCTCTCCAATATTTGTATACAGCAGATCGGATTGTGAATCATGAAACTATCATTATCCCTGCTTTGAAAAAAGGACACGTTGTCTTATCATCACGGAGTTTTTGGTCAGCCATCGTATATGGCACACTGGACAAAGAGGGATCATATGATAAAAAAACCATGGATTTGTTGTTAGTAGCACAGGGGATATTGTCCATGTATCACCAGATCATGCTGTCTGATTTTACCTTCTATTTGGATGTATCTCTAGAAACAATAATGCAACGAATACAAGCTATGGGAAAAGAACAGGATATTTATGAAGATCGAGAAAAACTCTCACAACTTCTCGCCGGATACAATTGGGTAGTACAACAATTCCCCGATGTATTTACCACTATAGATAGTCAACAACCAGTGGAGAAAGTGACAGAAGAGATTATCTTGCGTTTGTCATCCTGAACTTGCTCCGCCTCGAAGTGG
>JAGOUP010000100.1 GCA_018061205.1 Candidatus Levyibacteriota bacterium
TGTTGGGAGATCCAATTCATCAATGGTCAATCGCAATACATCATCAGACACTGAAGATGTATTTACCAATGTTTCAGAAGCTGCAACGACTGTGGCTACTGGTTCATGGATTCGAGCAAAAAACTTGGTCAACACAACTGCTGCTTGATTGAGTGCATCTGATGGACTGATGGTTCCATTGGTCCATACATCTAAAATAACTTTATCAAGATTAGTTTGTCGACCAACACGAGTTGCTTCAACAGTATAATTGACTCGAATAATTGGGGTAAAAATACCATCAACAGGAATAGCAGTCAACTCAGACACATTTTGATCTTCAGCCAATGCATAGCCATAGCCTTTTTGAATAGTGATTTCCAATTCCAATTTTCCTTTTTTATCTGAGATAGCTGCAATGTAGTGATCTTTATTTGCTACTTCAACACCATCGGGAAGCTCTAAATCTGCAGCGGTTATTTCTCTTTCACCTTTTACTGAAAGCTTGACCACAGCTGTTGGTTTTGCATCTGAGAGACTAAAATTGATTCCTTTGATATTGAGAATAAGATCTACGACGTTTTCTTTTATACTAGGCATTGTGGAAAATCTATGTTTTACGCCTGAGATTTTGACTGATGTTGCTGCTGCTCCAGGAATAGAGGTCAAAAGAACTCTTCTGAGTGCATTTCCAATAGTATGTCCATATCCTGGTTCAAGTGGTTCAATAACGAATTGCCCAAATGTAGCTGACTTTTCGCCTTCTTTTACTTTAAATGTTGGTTCTAACATAATTTTTCAAAAAAATAACTAACCAGACAAGGCTAGTTGACCCTATTGTATCACTATCTTGAGTAATATTCAATAATCAATTGTGTATCGAACAAAACCTGTACATCTTCTCTTTTTGGCATGCGCAAAAGCTTTCCTGATTTTTTATCCTTTGAGAGGAATGGAAGCACATCTGCATTCTCTTCTTCTGCAACAACTGTCTTATGCATTTTTTCTTTGACAGCAATCGTATCACCTTCACTCACATGATAGGAAGGAATGGTTACTTTTTTGCCATTGACCTCAATATGTCCATGTCCGACAAATTGACGTGCTTGATAGCGAGTTTTTGCAAATCCCAAACGATAGACAACATTGTCGAGTCGTGTTTCCAAAAAGGAAATCAATAATTCTCCCGTATCACCTTTTTTGTTTTGCACATTTTGTACCAATAATTTAAATTGTTTTTCCAAAAGACCATAGACTGCTTTTGCTCGCTGTTTTTCTCTCAGCTGTTGTCCATACTCAGAAAGTGTCTTTTTTCTCTTTTTCCCATGCACTCCAGGCGGAACATTGAGTCGTCTCTGCAAAGACGCTGACGTCTTGTCTAAGACATTGATTCCTTCTTTTCGTGCTAATCTATGTTTTGGTCCGGTATATCTAGCCATAATTTTTAAACTCTTCTCTTTTTCTTAGATCGTGGTCCATTGTGTGGGATCGGTGTGACATCTGCAATTTGGGTTATAGAAAGTCCCATGGACTTAATTGCCCGAAGTGCACTATCTCTCCCAGAGCCAGGACCTTTGACATATACATCAACTGTTTTCATGCCTTTTTCTATCGCTTTTTTGGCAACATCTTCCATAGCCATAGAAGCTGCATATGGTGTTGATTTACGAGTTCCTTTAAATCCTTTTGCCCCAGAACTACTCCATGCTACCGTATCACCTGTATCTGTTGTTATCGTAACAATCGTATTGTTGAATGTTGCAGCAATAAATGCTTTTCCATGAGCTGATACCTTTAATGCTTGTTTTTTCTTTGTTGTTTTTTGTTTGGTATTCTTTTCTGCCATAGTATTATTTCTTCTTTGCTGCTACTTCCATCTTTGCTGCTACTTCTTTTTTGATCGCACCAATGGTAACTCTCTTGCCTCTTTTTGTACGAGCATTTGAACGAGTTCTTTGTCCCCGGGCCGGCAATCCTTTGTTGTGTCTGATCCCTCGATAGGTTCCTGCTTCTTTGAGTCTTTTGATATTGCCTCCTACTTCAGCCCGTAAATCTCCTTCTATTTTGTATTCTTCAATAGCTTTTTGTAAACGCTTTTGTTCATCTTCAGAAAGTGTTTTTACACGAATTGCTGCATCAACCTGTGCTTTTTCTAACACTTTTAAGACGTTTGATCTTCCAATACCATATAAATAGGTCAATGCAATGTCCACTCTTTTTTCTTCTGGTAAATTTATTCCTGATACTCGCATAAATTATCCTTGTCGCTGTTTGTGTCTTGGATTCTCACAAACAATACGTACCACCCCACGGCGTTTGATTACTTTACATTTTACACATCTTGGTTTTACACTTGCTTGTACTTTCATATGTCATGTATCTTTTATTTGTACCGATAGGTGATTCTTCCTTTACCAACGTCGTATGGTGTCATTTCAATTCTCACTTTGTCTCCTGGCAAGATTTTGATAAAATGCATACGCATTTTTCCTGAAAGATGACACAAAATCATCACCCCATCTTGTACTTCTACACGAAACAATGTATTTGGCAGTGACTCCTTCACGACTCCATCGACTTCAAACGATCCCTGATGTACCATAAAATAAAAATCCGAAGCCTGTCTTCGTATTTTGAGTCTTAATTATATCAGACGAGCCTATAAAGAGCAAGGCTACCCCTGAGTGAGTATTTTTGGTCCATTTTGGGTGATGGCGACTGTTCTCTCAAACAGACCGGAAAGACTTTTATCGGCTGTTGAAATAGTCCAACCGTCTCCATTTCCATATACCACATCTTTTCTCCCCATATTGTAAATGATCTCAATAGCAA
>JAGOUP010000015.1 GCA_018061205.1 Candidatus Levyibacteriota bacterium
ACTATATATTGTATATAATAATGCATCTTTTTTTACCTCTTCACCACTTTTTTTATGTAAATAAATACCGGCTCCTTTTTGTAATGGTGCCCCCAAGATTTTTGCAATAACGGTGAGATGTTTACTATTGATATTTTGAATAATTCCGGATTGAGAAGCTAGTATAGCATACGAATATTTTCCTGGTTTTAGTTGTTCGCTCGTTATATGTTCTTTACCACCTTGCGCTTTAATAATATCTTTTAGCTTTTGCAACGCTTGTCCATTTTGTAGTAAAGATGTTGCCCATCCGATACCATTACCATATTTCTCTTTTATTTCATGTTGCAATTGTTTTGGACTATCTATGAGACATAAATCGAGCAGATTTCCAGCTAAATGAAGACTTCGGAGTTCTAGATCCAATGGTCTGGTTGGTGTTTGCTCAAGAACTCTCAGTGCTTCGCGGGTTTCGAGAATTGGTCCAATGCCACGGCCTGCAGGTTCATCAGTTTTATGAATGAGTACTTTCAGTTTTATCTCAAATTTTTTTGCTAAACCTTCAAATTTTTGAGCCAGTACTTTTGCATCAATCAGTCTATGTACTTTGACAGTTTTTCCGTAAGGTAAATCAATAACCACATGATTTGATCCAAATGCAATTTTTTTAGCCATAATTGATACCAAAATTTTATCGTAACTTTCAAAAAGAAGAGGTGCTTCTACTTTGATTAAAATATCATCAGCAGGCGCAATTTTAAAACTGCCTCCCCACACAATACAACCATCTGTTTTTTCCACAATCTCATAAATTTGCTGTTTCGTAAACGTAACCGGTGCTAAAACCTCCATATCATCTGCAGTACCACCAGGCGTTGTAATAGCTCTTGATGAACTTTTTGGGATAGTAAATCCTGCGGCGGCCACAATAGGTACCACGATCATGGTAGTCCGAGTTCCTGGTACGCCGCCAATAGAGTGTTTATCGGCAACAATACCGGGAAAATGTAAGGTATCACCTGTTTCAATCATTGCTTTGGTGAGATAGTACAGTTCTTGATCAGTAAATCCTTTTGAATAGCCTGATGCGGCAAAATAGGTTGTGAGAACATCACCCAAACTTTTTTTTGCAATCTGATCCATGATTGCAAAAATCTCTTTATAGGATAGTTTTTCCCCGAGAAGTTTTTTCCTTATGGCATCAAGTGCTTCGCGAGTTTGCTGTGTTTTATCAGTGGGTGCCTTTTCATCCATACTCAACTCAAAAATTTTTAATTTGATCAATCATACCCTTCACGATAGCCTTAATAAGAGTAAGAATAAAATAAAATGTGGTATTAACCACTTTATAAATAGTTGGCCAAATTTTTTTCAAAAAATAAATAACTTTATTGTTTTCACCCATCATAATTTTTCAATGCGCGATTTGATAATCAAGCGCTTCCATGTTGTTCCTGGAGGCGTGCAGGTAACGATAGTGAGATATGCATTGTCATAATTTTGTGCAAGTGCAGCAGTGTCTGCAGGATCAACAATAATTATAGAAAATATTTTATAGGTATATTTGATATCTGATACAGTAACAATAATCTCATCTCCTATTTGTAAGGTATGTGCTGTTGCAAAAATTGTTTTATAATTTTGAGGGTCAAACAGTTGTGGTAATGATGAGTGTCCAAAAATAACAGCATTGCCATTATCAGGTGGTAACGCAGTACCACCATAATTGATTAAATGTTTATCTAATTCATTGTCTATAGTTGATACATCTGCATCTTTTATATGCAGTTTTGGAATGGAAAGTGTATAGCTTGTCGCCTTTGGTTTTGTTGCTAAGTTTGCATTGTACGTTGGAAACCAGTTTTGAATGTTATTATAGTCAATACCTGAGAAAGTACTTGCTAAAAGACTTTGTACAGTATTTGGTGTTACCATCACTGTTTTAGGGATTGGAGATGCGACATTGGATGCGGCAAAAACGGGAGCAAAATAGAGTTGCCATGAAATGAGGGGGAAAAAGATATAAAACATACCGACAAACCCAATCGCAAACACTGATAAACTGGCAATACGAAGAAGAAAGCGGATATTAAGCGGTTTATTTTTTTTATAATAATATCTATTCATTTTTTTTCACATCAATAGTAATGTTGTTTGCTATACGAGGAAGAAAAGACGGAAGAGGAAGTGGAGGAATCAGAGAAATTTCTACTTGATTAACTTGAGGAACATTCTTCAGGATGCTGTGTGCTTCTTCAAAAGATTTTCCACTCAAATTTTGCTTCATCGTTTCTTTGTCAATCTTTGGTAAGAGGTATCCTTTTATGGCAGCTTTGGCTGAAATATCACCATTGGAATCTGATACATCGGTGAGATCATACGACAAGCTTTCTTTTGCTGGTGACAACTCTTTATCTCCCTCAGAAAGCAAGGTTAGCGCTAATGTATGTAAATCATTTTTGTTATAAGCAGCAGAGGTAAATGTTATTGAGCCGGTGAGACTAACACTGGTAGCTTCTTCGCCAATATCTTTATTAAACGTTTTTTTATCAACAGTGGTTGTGAGAAATACTGGAAGCAGGGTTTGATCATTCGTAACCTTGGTTTGTAAATTTTCTTTCGCTTTTTCAGTCAGTTTTTTTGGTAATTCATCAAGAAGTTTTGCTGTATCTGCTTTTGCAATAACAGTAATTTCTTTTTTTGATCCACCAGCAAATGCATCATCATTTTTTGCTTCCACCTCAGATGATCCAAATCCACCTACCGTAAACTTTGTTCCTGATGGGAGATTATATTCTTTGCCAATTTCTTTGGCGGTTACATTTCCTTTTGCGGTTTTTGATCCATCTGATGCTCCACCACTTGAAGCTATTTTAACGGTATCTTCCAGAACAAATTGTAGATTTGTTGAAGAGGTAATCGTTGTTCCTTTCGCTATACTTTGTTCTTTTGTTGTGCTGTTATACAGTGTCAGAGAACCTTTGGCTTTTTCTCCAATTTCTTTTTTACCAGTGGCTTGAGTTGAAACAGTGCCCTCTTCTGTTGTTGAGATAGCTTCTGCTGCAATAATATTTTGTGATGTATCAGATGGTTGATTTGTTGAAAATGTGATGTTTTGTTCCTGTTCTACTGTTTTTTGATTGACATGTAACACAACAGTTGCTTTAAGAGTAAATATATAGAGTAAAACCACAATGAGGAGTATGCCAATAATAAGTGGAGGAACAAAAATAATTCCTTTTCTTTTGGCTATGGTTGGAAACCGCTCATTGAGTTTTTTGAGTGGTAGAAGTGTTAGTACATGGGTAAATTGTGTTTTTAGAGATCTGATCAATCCATGGGTTTTTGTTTGCCATCTCGGTTTGGGTTTTTCTTCATCAAAAAGTTGTGATTCTTCATGCTCAGAGTTAAAAAATTCTTGATTATATGTTTCTATTGGATCAGAAGGTGCGATAGCTGTTGTTGGAGTATGTTCGATTTTTGCGATATCTTTATCAGTGACAAATCCAAACATCGTTTCTTCTGCTACTTCAGTTTTTTCCAAATCACCCGATTTTTTATCAGAAAAAGAATCTATCGTTTGATCAGGGATTATAGGCATATCAAATTTATCCAGAACTTCAAATCCCATTTGTGTTGCGGCACCAAACAAAATAGATTTTGGTTCAAATTTTTTTGGGAGTATTTTTATTTGAGGTACGTGAAGAAAAGGCAACGTCTTACTCCACTGATGAGTAATAAGATCCTGAGAAAGTTTTTCATGTTTTGCTTCATTAAAGACAATAATTCGTGAAGGAAGTATTTCATAGCTGGTAAAAAAATGAAGTGTTTTATCAATCGTTTTTGGGATTGATTCAGCAATAGGAACTCGTTTTGTTTCTAATACCTTTCCCGCACGAATGACAGATACAGCCAGGGTATCCGTGCCGATTTCACACAGGATTGCTGATACGGGTGCACCTTCTTCTTTCTGCAATAAATGTGCGATTGCCTCATGGGTTACAAGAAAGCCAATAGGTTGTAGTCCCAAACCATCACATACTTTTTTTAGTTTGGAGAGGTAGTCTTTTTTTATTTTTCCATCTTCAATCCAATTTTCTTTGACCCCAAACACTGTCTTTTTTGTTTGGCAGCCATCAGGAAGCTTGCTTTCTGCGTTCGAAATCGTTTTATCGAGTACATTGAGGAGATCTTCGTCAGAAATTTTTTCAATCGTTACAGGAAACTGTTCTTCGTGCTCTCCACGTATTTCAATACTGCTGTTTTTCTCAGCAAAAACCGTTGCATGTGCTTTTTCCTCACCAAGCAGCAAGCTGAGGTAATATTCTACATCATCTTTCTTTTGAAATGGCAGTTTGATAGGCAGCTTCATACAATTATAATTGTTGCATTGTTATATTGTTTAATTGTTATCCTCTCCCTCTGGGAGAGGGTTGGGTGAGGGAACAATATAGCAATAGAGCAATTTAACAATGTATTATGTTTGGTCACCAACAATTGCATATACTCTTCGTTGGTTATTACCCAAACTTTCTTGTTTTATAATTGTAAACCTTTTTAGCTTCCCTGTAAAATCCACGTGTGGACCTCCACAGAATTCTATTGAGTAAGGTTTTAATCCTGAGTCCCCATTCGGGGATCCTTGACCTGTCGAAGGACCGATAAAGTAAATTTTTGAGGTATCACCATAGGTATCTGAAAAAAGCCCAATAGCACCCATTTTTTTTGCCTCTTCTGTTTTTATCATTTCAAAGTGAACAGGAAGATTTTCTTTGATTTTTTCATTAACAGTAGTTTCTACCTGTTTTATTTGCTCATCAGAGAGCTTTTCTTCATAGTTAAAATCAAATCGAAGTCGCTCAGTCGTGATATTTGATCCTGTTTGATGAACATGATTGCCCAAAACATCACGGAGGGCTTGATGCAGTAAATGTGTTGCTGTATGTCCCATGACTGTTTTTTCTTCTGTATCTGCTAGTCCACCTTTAAACATTCCTCCAGAAGACGTTTTTGATAAATTTCTATGTTTTTGAAATTCTAAATCAAATTCTTCTTTTGAAGGAATTTTAATATTTCTCTTTTCTCCTTCTTCTTTCGATAACTCATAAGGGAAACCATAACTTTCATATAAACGAAATATATCTTGAGGAGAAAGCATTTTTACTTTTGTTTCTGGCTTATTAACCTCACTAAATATTATATACTTCTCAAACTCTTTTAATCCTTTTTCTAGTGTATTTCTAAATTTAAGCTCTTCTGAGTTAAATAATTCAAGGATTTTATCTCTATTTGCTTCTAGTTGAGGATCTGTATCTTTATTAATCTTAATAACACTTTCTGCAATATGACTTGTAAAATTAGTATTTATACCTAAATCTCTCCCACGTAAAATAGCTCTTCTAATCAGTCTTCTAAGAACGTATCCTTGTGCTTTATTAGAAGGAATGACATTATCAGCTAATAAAAATGTTGCTGCTCGTATATGATCGGCAATAATTCTTGTAGATTGTTTTCCAAGTTCTTTAATAAAACTTTCGTTTTCTTGGTTATAAATTGTATTGCCATTATTTCCTAATGGATAATACTTCTCTGGAGAGAAAATAGGAGAAGATGGGTCAATAATTAAGCCTGATGATTCTCTAATTGAATCTACTATACTTCTAAAAATTTCTGTTCTAAATACATCTGGATCATTCTTTAATGCACAAAGCAATCTTTCTAGTCCTCCTCCAAAATCAACATTTCTATTTGGTAACTCTTGAAATGTATTCTCATCGATTTTTTTATATTGCATGAAGACTGAATTTCCAATCTCCATAAACCTTCCACAGTCACAGTTTGGATGACACTTTTCATCTTTGAAGCTTGAATTTTCATGAATTTGTAATTCAGTACCAAAATCAAAGAAAATTTCACTATCTGGTCCACCAGGTTCTTCTATTGGCATTTGTTTTGGTGTCCCTGATCGTGACCACCAATTTTTATTGCTACCATAAGAGAAAATTCTTGCTTGATTAATTTCCTGTTGATTAACATTAAAGTTTAAATCTTTAAGATCCAGGAATGTTGCATTAATATTTACAGACTTAAAAAGATCAGTCCAAATATCTATTGATTCTCTGTCTAAAGCTAATGGTTGCAAAATTTCCCCTTTTTTAACCTTTTGATCTCCTTCTCCTGCATATACAGTAACATATAGTTTTTGAGGGTCTAAATTTAATTCTTTTGTTAGAAATTCGAATATCCATGTAAGTTGATCTTTTTTGAAATAATCTCCAAGACTCCAGTTGCCCAGCATGCGGAAAAAGGTTGTGTGACGGTTATCGCCGATTTCATCGATGTCTTGAGCTCTGAAACAATTTTGGACATTGACGAGTCGTTTTCCATCAGGATGGGTTTCTCCGAGCAAGTATGGGACAAGGGGTTGCATACCTGAGCTCGTGAAAAGGGTAGTTGGGTCATTTTGGAGAACAAGAGGAGAATTGGCAATTTTTGTATGGCCATGATTTTCAAAAAAGGTTAGATATTTTTGAATAATCTCAGAAGCGGTTAACATAGATAGATTATAGCATGGACAAAGACAGTTATGACTCTATAATAGTAAGAATTGAGATATTAACTCAAAAAAGAGGAGCAAAAGTGTCATTGAGGCACTAATTATACTATAGGTTATTGACAGGCTCGCTCTACGCATGATATACACATAATACCTTAAATTTCAAAAAGAAGGTGAGGGTGTATGCCCTACCTTTTTTGTTGTGGAAGAGATAGCTACTGCATAAAAAAACCAATGCCGAAGAAAAAAAATACAAACAATCATTCTGATCGACAAAACTGGGGAAGAACCTATACAACCTTACCAACGCTTGACTTGCTCGCTTCTCAAAAAGAATCGTATCAATGGTTCAAGGACGTTGCTATCGGTGAACTTCTCAAAGAAATATCCCCTATCAATGATTTTACTGATAAAAGTTGGAGTCTCGATCTCAATGAATACCGATTCGGTAAAGTTTCTGTTACTCCAAAACAAGCATTAACCAAAGGCGTTACTCATGACGTTCCTCTCTATGTAAAAGCAACCCTCACCAATAAAAAGACTGGAAAAAGTCAAACCCAAGAAGTTTTTCTAGGAGATATTCCTGAAATGACTGATAGAGGGACATTTATCGTTAACGGTATTGAACGAGCAGTGGTGAGTCAGTTGGTTCGATCTCCTGGTGTCTTTTTTACCTCGACACCTGATCCAATAACGGGTAAAATGCTTTATAGTGCTGAAATCAGACCTATTCATGGCTCATGGCTTGAATTTTCAACGACCAGACATGATACGATTACGGTCAAAATTGATAGACGACGAAAGTTTTTAGCTTCAACCTTTCTCCGAGCTATTGGTATCTCTTCAAGTGAAGCAATCAAAGAAAAATTCAATGAAGTCACCACTGGTTTAGAAGGAAAACTAGCTTCAGATGTCAATGCATACATCGAAAACACTATTGCAAAAGATGAAACCCAAAATGAAACAGAAGCAAATATTGAAATATTCAGACGCATGCACCCAGGAGAGCCTATTGTTTTAGAAAAAATCCGAGAAAACTTTTTAGGACTCTTTTTTAACAATAGACGATATGATTTAGGAACAGTCGGACGATACAAGATCAATAAAAAACTTGCAAAGACTCCTGGATTTAATCCCTCAGAAGAAAATGTGCTCAGTGTTGATGATATTATCGGAACAATTTCTTATCTCGTTCGTTTGAGTCAAGGGATTGGTGTTGTTGATGACATTGACAGTTTGGCAAATCGACGTGTTCGAAGAGCTGGAGAATTGGTTGCAACAACGGCATTTAGAATTGGTATTTTGCGACTTGAGAGAAGTGTCAAAGAGCGCATGAGTCTTATTCAGCCAGACCAGCCAGTTTCAATTGGTGGACTCATTAATGCACGTCCTGTTATGGCTTCTATCAATGAATTCTTCAGAACTTCACAGCTGTCAACCATTTTAGATCAAACCAATCCACTTTCCGAGATCGACAATTTAAATCGTTTGACCGTCATGGGAACCGGTGGTATCTCACGAGAGCGCGCAGCGTTTTCTATTCGAGATATTAACAGTTCTCAATATAGTAGAATTGATCCTATCAGATCTCCTGAAGGACCAAATATCGGTTTGGTAACATATCTTTCACTCTATGCTCGAATCAATGCATACGGCTTTTTGGAAGCACCATATAGAACAGTGGTCACAGAGAAAAAGAACGGAAAAAGTACCAGTCGTGCAACCGAGAAGATTGTGTATATCACTTCAGATGATGAACAAGAGCATTATATTACCCATGCCATGATGCTTGATGATGATGGATTTGTGAAGCATGATCGGGTAGATGCTCGATACAAAGGAGAATTTATTGAAGCAGATAAAGAATTGATTGAATATGTTGACGTATTACCACGACAAGTGGTTGGAACAGCGGCATCATTGATTCCGTTTGTTGCACATGATGAAGCCAACCGTGCACTCATGGGTACCCACATGCAATGTCAGGCAGTTCCTTTAGTAAAACCAACAGCTCCTATTGTGGGAACTGGTATGGAAGCAGCGGTTTCAGAAGTGATGGGTCGTGTGGTAAAAGCTCCTTTTGACGGGATTATAACGCATGCAGATGGTGATAGTGTTTCAATGGAAGGAAAAGAAGGGAAAGCACAATATAGTATTGACGCTTTTAGACGAACATCAAATGCAACAGCCTACACACAACGCCCAACAGTTCTCAAAGGACAGCAAGTGAAAAAAGGCGATGTTATTATTGATGGTCCAGCATCAGATCATGGAGAATTAGCTCTTGGACAAAATCTTCTTATTGCTTATGCATCACTTGATGGATTAGGGTATGAAGATGCTATTGTTATTTCTGAAAGATTAGTCAAAGAAGATGTACTTTCATCTATTCATATTGAAAAATATGAAGCTGCGATTGTTGAAACAAAACTCGGTCCTGAAGAGACAACACGAGATATTCCAAATGTAGGAGAAGATGAATTGCTCAAATTGGATGCAGAAGGTGTTGTTGTTATCGGTAGTGAAGTAAAACCAGGCGATATTTTAGTCGGTAAGATTGCACCAAAAGGAGAAACTGAATTGACTGCTGAAGAAAGACTCTTGAGAGCTATTTTTGGAGAACAGGCTCGAGAAGTGAGAGATACCAGTCTTCGAGTCCCTCATGGAGAAAGAGGAACAGTTATTAGTGTCCAAACACTTGATCGAAAAAGTGGCGATGAATTGGAACCAGGAACAATTCGAAAGATTTTGGTCGAAGTTGCTCAGTTTAGACATGTTGTTGTTGGAGACAAATTGGCAGGACGACATGGAAACAAAGGTGTTATTTCAAAGATTTTACCACAAGCAGACATGCCATATTTAGCAGATGGGACACCTGTTGATATCATCATTTCTCCAATTTCAGTGCTTGCTCGTATGAATTTGGGACAGCTTTTGGAAGCACATCTTGGTTTGGCTGCAAGAAAACTCGGTATTACGGTTGCAGCACCAGTTTTTGAAAATATCAGTGAAGAGAGAATTATTGCAACAATGCGAGAAGCAGGTATGCGAGAAGACGGAAAAGCAGATCTGTTTGACGGACGAACTGGTAAAAAATACGAAACACCTGTTGTTGTTGGTGTTGCATATATCATGAAGCTGATCCACATGGTAGAAGATAAAACACATGCACGAAGTACAGGACCATATTCACTTGTTACCCAACAGCCTCTTGGTGGAAAAGCACAAATGGGTGGACAAAGACTGGGAGAAATGGAAGTGTGGGCACTCGAAGCACATCGCGCACGATATATTTTACAGGAAATGTTAACGATTAAATCTGATGATATTGTCGGTCGAGCAAAAGCATTTGAAGCTATTGTCAAAGGTATGGACATCCCAACACCAAAAGTCCCTGAATCATTTAAAGTGCTTATTAAAGAACTGCAAGGATTGTCATTGAATGTTGTGCCTGTAGGGGCAACCGTGTATAATACACCTGTAGCACCTATTGATCCGGCTCTTATTGCAACTCCTTTGACAACGAATCCATCAGATGATGTGAAACAAGAAGAAAAGTTGGAAAGTGAAGTAAAAGAATTTGAAGAAGAATTGGGTGCAGAAGAGGTACTTAGTGCAAGCGAAGCTGTTGAAGATGGGCTCAAAATAGAAGGTGCGGAAGTAGAAGGAAAAGAAGACAATGAATAATAAAAAAAACAAAGATCAAACAATTGTAGATTTTAAATCACTGCGAATTTTACTCGCGAGTAAAAC
>JAGOUP010000016.1 GCA_018061205.1 Candidatus Levyibacteriota bacterium
GAAAAGAAAAATCTCATTATTTTCACCAAGTTTCTTAAGTAAATCCTCAATTGTGTTTTCATGGTTGGTTTCAATAAAAAAACTTCGACAGGGAGTGAAATCATGAAGAAATGCAATAACAGGAACCATAATAGTAATACTCGCGATACAGCTGTATACCACTATAACCAGCATTGCTTGTGAGACCAGCGTTGTTGATTGACCAATCAGTACACCTGCAGCAATATTTAACACGGTATTTTTGGCATTGATAGTAATCAATGAAAATGCAATCACAAATGCCATCAAAGGAGACAATGTTTCTATTTTTTGCATCCACGCTGGGGTGCGTGGCATTTCACCAGGCTTTAACCTATTTCTCCACTGCTTAACTGCCAAAAAGAGCAACACTACCCCTAAAAACCCATTGATAGTCGAAGAAAACACTATTCTGCTGGTATGATCTGTTTGCTGCTGCATATTTGCTAAGAAAGCAAACACACCAACATTGATCATCAATGCTGTTACCCACCCCAACAAAAAAAGGACACTGTTCACTCGAGCCTGCTTACTCAAGAGTACTAAAATAAGCGCGGCAATAGGCATAGGACTCAATGCTACAGCAACGGCATGAGGCAAAAGTTGCACAACCAAATCTAGCATATCCATATGTTTAGTATACGCATATGAACAAAAAGAAAACAACAATCAGGAGTGATATAATGGGACACTATGCAAAAAACAGTGATTTTGGGGGTTACCAGCGGTATTGCTGCATATAAAACAATTGATCTCGTGAAGCTTTTGAAAAAAGAAGACATCAATGTGTTAGTAATCATGACAGACCATGCTGCCACCATGGTTTCTCCTGATTTATTGCAAAAAGCATCCGAAAATACTGTATCAAAAGATCTTTTTGAAAAAGCCTTTGACTACAAACGTATTTTGAAATCACGAGTCGTCGATCATATCAAATTAGCTGATAGTGCTGATTGTATGGTGATTGCCCCTGCTACTGCGAATGTTATTGCAAAATTGGCACATGGTATAGCAGATGACTTCCTCACTACAACTGCTCTCGCAGTAACGAAACCTATCGTTCTTTGTCCATCCATGAATGTACATATGTGGAACAATCCTGCAGTACAGGAAAATCTCACTATTTTGAAGAAAAGAGGATATATTATTGTAGAACCGGAAGAAGGACTCCTCGCATGTGGATATGAAGGGGTAGGAAGACTAGCAGCCATAGAAGTCATTTGTGAAACAGTAAAAGAACAACTCACCTATACACACCCCCTGAAAGGGAAAAAAATCTTGGTAACAGCCGGTGGTACAAAAGAAAACATTGATGATGTTCGATATATCACCAATCGAAGTAGTGGCAAAATGGGAGTTGCTATTGCCCAAGAATGTTTTCTTCGAGGTGCAGACGTATTACTGTTGCGGGCAAAACATGCGGTGAAACCTCGATACCTCATAGCTGAAAAAGAATTCTCAACAGCTGAAGAGTTACAACAACTAATGCAACACTATGTCAAAGACTACCAATATCTTTATCATGCAGCAGCAGTTTCAGATTTTTCGGTAGCTAACATTACAAAAGGAAAATTACCCAGTGATAAAAAAACAACAATTCAATTAAAACCACAAATAAAAATTGTGGATCAAATAAAACAACTCAACCCTATGATAAAACTTATCGCTTTTAAGGCAACATATACATCTGATAAAAAAGATTTGATTCAGATAGGGTTGCAGCGATTACAACAAGCAAAAGCAGATGCGATTATTGTTAACGATGTGAGTCAACCCATGAGTGGTTTTGAATCTGATCAAAACGAAGTGTTTATTGTGCTACCAAACGGAAAAAGTATGCATCTCCCACTAGACACAAAAGCAAATATTGCAAAAAAAATTGTTTCTTATCTCTGAAGTATTTCTTCTAATTTTTTTTTAATGTGCGTTTCTCCTTCATGATCATTTTGAACTATCTCATGAGGTATATGAGGAGCTTCAAATAATGTATTCATTTGTTGCACATATGAGAGATCAAGCGGATAATCTATTCTGTTTTTGAGTCTTCTTTCCCGAAGCTTTGCGGGCGCTTCTACCAGTAAAAATAATGTGTTTGGAAATGCTTCTAAAAACTTCTTTCTATATTTCTCTTTAATAAATGTTTGTGTTACTACTAGTTTTGTCTGTTGTTTTTGCAAGTGTTTTGTGTGCGCAACAATCTTTGCAAAAAAGACATCCCGTGATGTATCGGAGATAACCGATTGTGTTGCAATAGCTTCACGCATATCATCTGGTAAATCACTATCTGCTTCATGAAGTGAAAATCCAAATGCTTTTTTGAGAATGTTTCCAACAAATGTTTTGCCACTCCCTGGTAGACCAAATACAACAACTATTTCCATAAAGGCATTATAACAAACCAGTGTAGTATACTAGCTGTATGGATGAACTCATTTTTTTAGATACGGAAACAACAGGCAATGATTTACTCGTTGACCGACTATTCCAAGTCTGCTATAGCCACAAAGATGAACTCTCTAGTCAGTATTTCAAACCACCCCTCCCTATTTCTATCAAATCACAAGCGATCACCCATGTAACCAATAGCATGGTAGAAGACAAGGAACCATTTGCGACCAGCAAAATGAGAACAGAGCTAACAACATTGCTAGAAAAACATATTTTAGTTGCACATAATGCTATTTTTGATATAGAAATGCTTTTTAAAGAAGGTATCAAAACGCCTCGATTTATTTGTACGCTCAAAGTTGCCAGATTTTTAGATACAGAAGGCATCATCCCTGAATATAATTTACAGTATCTTCGTTATTACTTATCCCTCGATGTTGCTGCCCATGCACATAACGCAGAAGATGATGTAAAAGTACTCCAAGCTCTCTTTATGCGGCAATATAAACGAATGATGAAGGACTACGGATCACATGAAGCAGTTATAGAAAAAATGATAGAAGTCTCAGGCAAACCTTCACTATTTAAAGTCTTCAATTTTGGTAAACATAGAGGGAAAAAACTCGAAGATGTCTTATATCTGGATCGATCATATATGGAATGGATGCTTGAGAAAAAACTGGAAAGTGATATGTCAGATGAAGATTGGATTTTTACCCTAAAATATCATTTAGACAAACATTAGCTACGATACGCTTCCTTTTGAAGCATTTCGATTTCCTCATCTGTAAGTTTTTTATATTCCCCAACTTTCATATTTCCCAGGGTAATTGGTCCCATTTTTACCCGTTTCAATTCTAACAGTGGGAGACGAATAAATTCACACATACGTCGAATTTGTCTCTTTTTCCCTTCATGAAGTATCACTTCAACAATGGTATTGTTTTGTTCTTCTCTGATAATTTTTGCTGCTGCTTTTGCGGTCATACCGTCTTCCAACCGAATCCCTCGCCGAAACTTTGCTAATTTTTCTTCAGATACTTTTCCTGAAATGGTCAATTCATACATCTTGGATATATGATAACGAGGGTGAGTAAGACGATTTGCCAATTCTCCATCATTCGTCAAAAGTAATAATCCTGTCGTATCTTGATCAAGTCTCCCTACTGGGTAGAGTCTCTGTGAGGATTGTACTAATGATACAACTGTTTTTCTTCCAAATTCATCAGATGCCGTAGAAATAATATCTTTTGGCTTATATAATTTTATATACTCATATAGTGGCGCTGGTACCTCTTTCCCATCAATGAGAAGCTCATCAGTTTCGGGATTAAAACGAATTCCAGGTTCTTTGACTCGTTTGCCATGTATGGTAATTACCTGTTTTTGTAGTATTTCCGTAATATTTCGCCTGGCAGAAATCCCTCTACTTGCCAAGAATTTATCGACTCGGATAGTCGGCTCTGTACCATTTTTCCCATTTTTGGTATGTTTTATATTCATTTAAAAAATAAAAAGCCCTATAGGATTTTATCTTTTAGCATTATAACACGTGTGAGAAGGGAAATCTAGGCTTAAGCGATTCTAATTTAAAGACCCATAATAAAACTGCTCCTTTTCCCCTCTTGATTTTTTCGCCTTTTATTCATATTATATCTACTCTGTCCAGAGTGCTTCTAGATACAATGCTGCTTGCAAACGTATTGAACACTTCCCAACATTCCAAAAACAATATTTAATAAAATTGTTATGAAGAAACCAAAAATTTGCGTTGTCGGTCCTGGAGTTGTTGGACAAGCGACCGGAAAAGTATTGATTGAAAAAGGATTCAAAACTGGCTTTTTAGGTGGTAGAGCCGAAAGAGGCGAAAAACTCAGAAAAGATGGATATACGTGGCATGACGCTTCAGAGCTTTTTGATGGTGACTATGATTATGATATCACCTTCCTCACTGTCCCTACTCCAACACATGATGGAAAACTGAATTTTGATGCTATGATCTCCGCTTCTATAGATTTAGGAAAGCGTTTAAAGAAAACAAAAAAATATCACGTCATTGTCGTCAAAAGTACTGTTCCTCCTGGAACAACAGAAGAGATCGTTATCAAAAATATTGAGAAATACTCAGGAAAAAAAATAGGAAAAGATTTTGGGGTATGTATGAATCCTGAATATCTCCGTGAATATGCAGCGTATGAAGACAGTCTCAATCCATGGCTTATTATTATTGGTGAATATGATAAAAAATCTGGCAAAACACTCGAAAATGTTTATAAGGTATTCACATGCCCAATGTATCGAGTATCTCTGAAAGAAGCTGAAATGCAAAAATATGTCCATAATTTGTACAATGCATCAAAGATTGCATTCTTTAATGAAATGAGAGAAATTGCAAAACAAATTGGTGCTGACGCAGATAGAATTTTCAAGTTCACTGCTATCAGTGCTGAAGCGGTCTGGAACCCAACATATGGTATTCGAGATATGGGTCCATTTTCAGGTGCTTGTCTTCCAAAAGATACCAAAGCTTTTTACCACTGGGCAACAACACATGGACTTGATGCACGATTGCTAGGAATGATTATTGAGCAAAATGAGGTTCTTACCGAAAAACTCGGTATGAATCAATATGATTATAAAAAAGAAACAAATCTTTAATCCTCATGCTACGAGATGCTCTTTTTTACTTTAACCAATATCTCAATATCCATCCTTTTCTTCTTCCGTTAGGCATTATTGGTCTTTGGAGATGGAGCGTATGGCTCTTTAAAGAACTGGTAGGACTCAGATATAAACCACAAACAAAACTATATAAAGCATCGGTCTCCATAGTGACCCCTGTATATAATGAAAATCCACAGGTCTTTACACAAGCACTTGTTTCATGGCAAAAAAATAAACCCGCAGAAATTATCGCAGTTATTGATTATACCGATACAAAATGTATACAAATCTTTAAAGACTTTGCAAAAAAAGCAAAAGGAGCAAAGCTCATCATCACAAAAAAACCGGGCAAGAGACCAGCACTCGCGGATGGAATACAAGCAGCAACCTCCGATATTGTAGCGCTCGTTGATAGTGATACGATTTGGGATGCTGACGTCATCAGATACGGACTCCCTCCTTTTCATGATAAAAAAGTGGCTGGAGTGGGAACCTACCAAAGCGTGCAAAATCCTAAAACATTGGCACAAAAAATCTTTGATATTCATTTGGATCTTCGATATATGGATGATTTTGCATTTTTAGCAGCATCTGGTGATGCATTGAACTGTTTGTCTGGAAGAACAGCATTTTATCGACGAAAAGTCGTCCTTCCGATGCTACCTGATTTGATCAATGAAACATTTATGGGAAAACCAGTTATTAGCGGCGATGATAAACGACTCACATATCTCGTTTTAGCAGCAGGCTGGAAAGTAAAATACCAAAGTAATTCCCATGTCTCAACCCCAGGTATGGCTGATTTGGGATCATATTTACAACAGCGACTCAGATGGTCACGAAACAGTTTGCGTGCTGATTTACGAGCAATGGGAGAAGGATGGCCATGGAGGCACAAAGGATTGATTTTCTTTCAACTCGATAAAGTTGCCCAAGCATTTGTTGTTATTCTCAGTCCTATCTATTTTTTCATTTCACTTTTCCTAGGCCTTTGGATACCGGCTGGGATTATTTTTATTTGGTGGTGTATGAGTCGATTAATAAAAATGTATCCACATTTAAAAAGACGCCCACAAGATATATTCATTCTTCCTTTTTTTATTTTGTATTCTTTCTTTACAGCCCTTGTGAAAGTATATGCATTCTTTACCCTCAATACCCAAGGGTGGATAACCAGATGGGATAAATCGAGAATGCCACAACTCCGATTTTTAAAATCTGTTCCAGCATATGCAGCAACATTGATTTTTCTTGCCTTTCTCATCGGCAGCATTTATCTCTATCGATATAATAGCTATATTATTCCTCGTGAACAACAACAGCAACTTGTTAAAACAGTACTTCCGATAAAAAATCCTGTCACCGTTTCAATAGATAAAACAAAATATGGACCTAACACTCCGACAGAAAACGGGTTATTTGTACAACGATATGAAGTACAAGCAGGTGAATCACTTGGCAGTGTAGCCGAAAAATTCGGCATAACTATTGATAATTTACTGTTAGCAAATGTGAGTAGACTAACTAACTGGAATACCATAGAGCCCGGCTTTATTCTCAGTATTCCTGGAAAAGATACAACCCTAACCAATCAGAATACTTTCAATTATAAAAGAATTTATCCTGATACCAATGTTATTACATACGATGAGCCAACAAATACCATTCATATTTCTGGTAGAGGCACCTCATTAACACTTTCCACTATCCGAGATCGTATGGGTGAACAATACCTCAAAGAAATAAAACCAAAAGAATGGTATCTCCAAGTAAGTATTTTTATCCATCCTGGTGTAACACTTACGTTAGATAAATCTGAAGTTACCTGGCTCAAGATGAAAAGCGATAAAGATAGCATCACCTATCTGCGTGCATCTAGCGGTATCTTCACCATGAATGGTGTCAAAATAACATCATGGGATGAATCACTCAACGATTATGATAAAAATATCAATGATAAAAGAAGCTATATTCTCGTCAAAGATAATTCCCGCATGGATATTTACAATTCAGAACTCGCATACTTAGGTTTTTCAAGACTCCTTGATCCGACAACATCACCTTATGGCGTATCATGGAGAATGAGTAATGGAAAGGGCGGAACAACAATACTGACAGGTGAAATTCTCAACAGTCGTTTTCATCACAACTACTTTGGCACCTATACATTCGGTGCTACTGGTATGCTTTGGCGAGGCAATGAATTTTATGCAAACATTCGATATGGGCTGGATCCTCATGATGATTCGAACGGATTCTTGGTCGAAAATAATAAAGCATACGATAACGGATCACATGGTATTATTTTTTCAAAACGCTGTATCAATAATACTATCCGAAATAATATCTCCTATAACAATAAATTACATGGCATTATGCTCCATGAAAGTTCCAATAATAATATCGTTGAGAATAATATACTCTATGGAAATACTGATGCCATTGCTCTATGGCACTCTAGCAATAATTTGATCCGGAATAATTCTATGAGTGATAATAAAAGTGGCGTGAGAGCTAATAGAGCATCAAATGAAAATTTGATAACGAACAATAGAATTATGAAAAATTCCCATTACGGTATCTATCTCTATGACTCAGCAAATAAAAATGTATTACATGAAAATATTCTCCGAAACGATAATGTGGCTGTATACGTGAATACAAGCAATAATTTTATAACAAAAAATGTTATTGAAGACAATACAACTGGTATATATTTACGAGGAAAAGTCAAAAATAATATTTTAACAAGCAATGACATCAGGTACAGCACTCTCTATGGTATCTACACAAACAGCGATAAAAATTATAGCAATGTCTTAGGAACAAATACCTTGTATAAAAACCGTCATGACATTGTTGCTCATACCGCTTCCACCCTTTCGGCAAAAAAATAAATCTGGTAATTTATTGTATACTTCTCTTTATGACCCATACATCTGATAAAACTATTATTGTTCATGATGATTCTTTTAAACTTGCCAAATTAAAAAAATCATTGATCCAGACCATAGAAAAAAAAAGAAATATATTGCTCTCTATTACTGCAAAAGTAGAAATGCTTCGTCTTGATTTAGATATTATAAAAAGGGAATACCATGTCAGAATAGGAAGATTATATCTCAAAGATGATCAACTAGATCTAGAGATAATCAGATATAAAAACATTAAAAGCTTATTAGAATCAGGGATGAGCTATGACAAAGCAATAGAGAAAATCAACGAACAATACTATGCCGAAAAAAAACTATTTGATTTTCGTGATGAGGAAATAGCATATGATGAGAAGCTATTATCCATGCGAAAAGACGTGGAAGAAAGCACTCAAGAAGATATAAAAAAGCTCTGGAAAAAATTATTATTTCAATTACATCCTGATCTCACAAAAAATCCAGAAGAGAAAAAACAACGGGAAGGAATCATGAGAAAAATCAATGATGCGTATGCCCAAAATGATTTTGATACGTTAAAAACTATTGAGAATCAACATACAGAGGAAGATTTTGCTATTGCTTCAGTTGAACGATTAGAACAAAGGATTGCAGAACTTGAAGACGCCGCTATCACTCAGGAGATAGAGTACCAAACACTTCTATCATCCGAATGGTATATGTGGAGAAAAAAAAGTCAGGCAGCTCAAAAAAAGAATAGTGATATTTTTAAAGAATTGGAAGAAAAATTATTGGAAGATGTCACCCGCAAAATATACATTGTCCAAGTTTATAGAAAAGAATTTGATGAAAAAGGATATTATTGATTCACAGTTTGAAGCAACAATTTCTTGAATGCATCTAATGTATCTTTTTCATGTATGGATACACCAATTGTTTTTTCATCGCCAAATACTTTTATCTTTTCTTCCACTTCTTTTTTTGTCATAAGATCAATCTTTGTCAAAACAATCATATGCTCCTTTTTCAGTAATGTCTGATCATATGCTTCAAATTCTTGTTGTATCATGTGATATGTTTTTAGCGGATCTTCCTGTGTTGCCTCAATACAATAGACTAAAAATTTTGTTTTTTCTATATGCTTGAGAAATTTTAATCCCAATCCTTTTCCCTTTGATGCTCCTTCAATAATACCTGGAATATCAGCTAAAATAACGCCATCAGACATACCCAGATTTGGATCAAGCGTGGTAAATGGATAATTGCCAATTTTTGGTTTCGCATTGGTAAATGCATCAAGCAGGCTACTTTTCCCTGCATTTGGGTATCCCACAAATCCCACATCTGCAATAAGCCTCAGTTCTAGTTTTACTTTTTTTTCTTCTCCTTTTTCCCCGGGCTCAAATTCCATAGGAGTCTGATTAGTTGCTGATTTAAACTCATTGTTTCCTCTACCACCACTTCCCCCTTTTGCAACAAGTATCAAATCTTTTTCATTTTCTATTTCCCATGTCGTTGCATCATCTAAATCAATCACCCGTGTCCCAACAGGAACAAACACAATTCGATTTCCCCCATTTTTTCCAAAAAGATTTTTCTTTTTCCCACGCACGCCATCTTCACCTTGAATTCTTTTTTTATATCGAAACTGTGAAAGATCTGCTATATTTGTTGATCCCTGCAAATAGATACTTCCACCATTTCCACCATTTCCACCATCAGGTCCTCCTTTGGCCGTTTGGGCATTTCGTCGAAAAGAAACTGCACCTTTTCCTCCATCCCCTGCTTTTATTGTAATAGCTACCTCATCAATTAACATACTGCCTATTCTATCATGTTTCCTCTATATTCGTTCCTTAGCTTTATTTTTTCTGTATTTGATCATTGTTACGATAATTACACCAATTATCACAATAACACCAATTCCAAATATATATAATGCATTTGATTCTTTTTTCTTATCATTTTGGACATCTGTCATATTTTCATATGCGGTATTATCTACTTGAATGAATGCATCAGAAATAAAACCATTTTTATCAGTAATACGAAGAACAGGAAAAACAATACGCAAATCATCTTTATATAAATACCCCACCTTTTTTTGTTTTGATGAACTCATATCACCAAAATCCCAAAAATATGATGTTATATCATTCGATGAGGTAGACTTTGATCCATCAAATAACAGCATATCTGCAAAAGAAAATAACAAAGGCTCAGACAATGGATCAGTAC
>JAGOUP010000101.1 GCA_018061205.1 Candidatus Levyibacteriota bacterium
AGCTCATACTTTGCTTTGAGTTCTTTGCCCATATTGTCTAATTCTGGAATATAGAGTCTATCTCCTTTTGCTCGTGGTTCTTTTTGCTGTTGCTCTCCTTTTACTTGTCGTGCCATTTCTTCAGTTTGACGTACCGTGCTGTTTTCTCGAAGTACTCTCTTAAAAAGATCCAACATGAGCTTACTATCTCCAAGAGAAATCAGTGGCCTAACATGACCTTCACTGATTACCCCAGCAATCAACGCGTCTTTTATCGCATCAGGAAGGGACAAGAGTCGAATCGTATTTGATACTGTCGGCGCACTTTTTCCTACTCGTTTAGCTACTTCATTGGTACCAAGTCCAAATTCATCAATTAGTCTTTTATATGCCAATGCTCGCTCAATAGGATTGAGATCTTCGCGCTGTACATTCTCAACGATGGACATTTCCAACATTCCCTGTGGGGTTGTTTTGATAACTCTGACAGGGACTTTGACCATACCCAACACTTTTGCTGCTCTAAAACGTCTTTCTCCGGCAATGAGCTGGTATCCAGCTGGAGTATCTGCAATAACGAGTGGTTCTAAAATACCCTGTTCACGTATGGAATCTACCAAGTCTGTCAATGATTCGGGAGTAATAACACCTCGAGGCTGAAGTGGGTTTGCTTGAAGCAAATGTATTTCTATTTCGTGTATTTCTACTGTTTCGTTATCCATAGACAAGATGCTTTAAGCACTTGCGACTTCTACAACTTTTTTTCCTCTATTTGTCTTGAACTTTACAATTCCTTCAATCAGAGCAAAAAGCGTAAAATCTTTTCCTGTAGAAACACCATTTCCAGCAACAAAATTAGATCCACGCTGTCTGATGATAATACTGCCTGGCTGTGCTTTTTGACCACCATAGAGCTTCACGCCCAAACGCTGTGCTGCCGAATCTCTATTTCCTTTTACGCTCCCTTGTGCTTTTGTATGTGCCATATGTTTATTTTATATAACTTCTTTTGTGAAAATATAGTACCTCAGCTTTTCACAGTTGTCAAGAGTATTAGGCGTTCTTTTTTGTTACTCTTGGTGTTTTTACTACAGATTTTTCTGTTACTACGGTTACTTTTTCTGCCTTTTCCACTGATTCTGCTTTTTTCTCTTTTTTATCACCAATTTGAGTGATTTTGAGTTGGGTCAATTCCTGTCTGTGTCCTGTGGTACGTCGATATCTGGCTTTTGCTTTGAATTTTCGAATTCTGATCTTTTCTCCACGTATATTGGCAACAACATCAGCTGTTACCTTCAGACCTGAGACAAATGGTGTTCCAACTGCTACTTCGCCATCTGTGACAGCAAGTAATACATCAGTAAATACCATACTCTCGGTAGGCTTTGCAGTAAGTCTTTCTACTTCGATAGTATCACCTTCGGATACTCTATATTGTTTTCCCCCTGTTTGAATAACTGCGTACTTCATAAGTGATCATCATTATACCAAATTTCTCAGCGTATTTCCAGTGCATTCGGCTTTGTGAAGTTCTTGCTGATAGAAGAAACGATTCCTAAGAGAATAAAATTTGACAGAACAGAACTCCCCCCATAGGAAACAAAGGGCAATGTCACGCCTACAACAGGAACAATACCCATATTCATACCTGCATTGATAAAAAATTGAATCAAAATGAGCAAAAACGTACACAAACACACCAATTTAAAGAACACATCTTCAGTTTGAGAGAAAATAGTATACAATCTATACAATAAGACCCCAAAACAGAGAAATATGATAAACATGCCTATAAATCCAGAATTTTCAGAAAGTGTGGCAAAAATAAAATCTGTATGACGCTCAGGCAAAAACCGTAGGCTTGATTGCGTCCCCTCTCCCAGTCCTTTTCCCAAGAATCCTCCTGAACCAACCGCTATCATGGACTGGATAGCATTATAGGAAATACCCAGTGGATCATGAGAAGGACTCAAAAAAGTGATAATCCGTCTTTGCTGATAATCATGTAAAAAATGCCATAAAAATGGCGTGAGAGCAGCAAATCCAACAAATCCTATCAAAAACCACAGAAGCGGAAATCCAAAAATAACGAGGGCGAAAAATGCAACCCCGAGATATATCAAACCGCTTCCTAAATCCGGCTGTATGACTATCAGCATCGCAATTGCCACAATAGCAACAACGATAAGGAAAAAACTTTTAAACGATGTTTTATCCACATGAGAAAGATATCCGGCAAAAGACAAAATAAGAAATGGCTTCAAAATTTCGGAAAATTGTATACGGATACCAAATACCTCAACCCAGCGCATAGCACCACGACTTTCAATCCCTAAAAAGAGCACAAATGCCAAAATGAGAAACGACACAATATAGATTGGTAATGCAAAATATCTGGCTGCTTGAATATCAACATTGGTGACAAAAAGAAACACACACAAAGAAAACAAAATAAATACCAATTGACTAAAAAAGTAGGTACTATTGATAGAAAACAGCGTCGTAAGCCCTAAAATAGAGAGAATGAGGACGGGGACTAACAAACTCCAGTCGATGTGGGCAAAAAAAACCTTGTTCATACACGCGAAACAGCAAAACTGTCGCCTTTAGTTATGGTTTTGATCAATGCTTTTCGTTTTATCTCCTCTTCAAACTCCGCAGGCCATTCAGGTAACGTCACATTCACTTTCTCATCCATAGTTGTTCCCATATGCTTTCTCTCCTCTTGAATTTTTCGAACAATATCTCGTGCCTGCCCATCTTTTTTTAATTCTTCTGTAATTTCTGTATCAAGTGTTACCTTAAGC
>JAGOUP010000017.1 GCA_018061205.1 Candidatus Levyibacteriota bacterium
GGACAGTACCATTAATAGAAGGAACATATGCAAGTCTTCTTTGCCAACTATCTACTGGTAAATAAGTAGCATCATTAAAATCAACATTGAAATTTAAATAACCAGATTGATTTGATCCGATACCAGCAGTATTTCCACTCAAAGAGTTATATGTGCTAAACTTCAGTGTCGTAATATCTGCAAGCTTTACACCAGCAAATTGATATGTGGCAAGATTTCTGCGTTTATCTCCCAAAACCGTAATTTGTGCACTCCCCATACCTAAAGGCGCTGATCCAGGACCTGTTACAAATGATCCAAGCGAACCATTGATACCTTCAACACCATCACTTCCACCATTTTGATCATTATAAAAAAACCATGCACCAGGACTTGCGATCACTTCAGCTAAATTATCAGCCAAATCATTTTGAGTCACAATTGTCGTCGTTGTTGCTGCTTGGACTGAAGGAACAAACATCACTAGTGCAAGAAGAAAAATTGAAACTCCTGAAACTAATTTTTTAATATTCATATATTTCACCCCCTGTCTTTTTATATGATCTAGAAACGTTTCGTACTATCTAGTAAGACATAAAACGACTAATGCGTCAACGGATCAAAGATAATCTTTTTGGGTCAAAATTCTACCGAAGCAATAAAGAAGAGATGTTGCGGGATGTTTAAATTTACAGACAAATTTATTACGTGCGGAGAGGGGGGGATTCGAACCCCCGGAATCTTGCGATTCGCCGGTTTAGTAAACCGGTGCTTTCGACCGCTCAGCCACCTCTCCGTAATAATTCATGAGGACAAATTCCTCTATACCTTGTTGCCCAATTGCAATTCATGCAAAGAATAGCATAACCCTTGGGAAAATTATTTTTCTTTAACCATCTATACATGTGTACTCCACCAACATTGTGTTTAAATAACTCTTTCCTATGGTTATTACCATTTCCCTCTACATGTTCTATTGTTAAAAACTGTATAATTGATTCTTCACAACAACGACATTTATCTCCATACTGCTTCAAACACAGAGCTTTTAATGCTATTGCTATTTTCTTTTCTGAAATGCTCCTACTTATCCTATCTTTTTCTTTATGGTACTCACAATAAAGCGTATTTCCTTGTACAACTGGTTTTGGACAATTCCTACAAAGACCAAGTGTTTTATGCCTTAGAGCATAATCTCTTGTACTCATATTCACTTCTTATATAAGTATTATCTGATCATCGTCTGCAGACATTATAAAACATTACTAAGTTTCTAGGAAGGGGTATGAAATTGCAGATGATTATTCTTTTGGGGCGGTGCCGTAGACTACAACTTCAGTTCCTGGATTTTCTTCGGTTGCATACGTGGTGCTTCCATCTGTTGGTGGATTTGCCCAACTGTAAATTTGCTCTGCTTCTTCTGTTTTCATATTGATGCACCCATGACTCATCGGACGACCAAAATTGTTATGCCAATACGCTCCATGAATACTATATCCTGATGATTTTGGCACATCATCGTTATAGTAGAACATGGTATAGGGTACATTCGGTAAATTGTAGTAGGTACCAATGGCAGGATTACCACCACTCATACGAGTGTATCGAAGCTTTATCCAAATTTTGAATGTGCCGGTCGGTGTTCTCCCCCATTTTCCTGTCGACACAGGAAACGCATATACGGTATTATCACCTTCGTTTGCATACAACATTTGGCGAGTTAGATCAACATAAATCTTCTTTTCTGCAGTCGAATCTCCCAAGACAAATTGTTTTTGGTTGAGTGTCACCGAAATCGTGTTCCGTACTGGTACCACTTTCCCCATGAATGTCCCCTCTGTTGCTTTTGGATCAAACTTGCCGGAAAGATCTTTTATACAAGAAATCGAATTGGCACAAGTGGTGACTTTATCATTTGATTGAAACAACATCGTAGCACCCATCAGGACAGCAAACACGGCCATAGAGGAAAGGATGACTACCCGAAATGAAGTGAGATGCCACTTTGAAGAGATTTTCTTTTTTACTGTTTTTGTTGCCTTCTTTTTCTTCATACATATCCATAATAGTTGTTTTTTAAAACGGTTGTAAAGAGGGAAAACAACTTGACAAACAACTTATAGTTTGATATACTACAGGCCTATTATGAAACCCCTTCCTCGTTCCCATTACGCACGAATCGTCTCGCATATACTCTTTATAGTGGGTATTACTCTGGCACTTCTGTTAGCTTCAATTCCAGCAAAGGCAACTGAGCCTGAACCTAAGTTGGTATTAGCCTCAAAGACAATTTCTCTGGAAAACAGATATGCAAACGAATGGGTCAGTGATGTCTTCCAAGACAATATCCTCCTGACACTAGCCTACATGAATGGTATGAAAAAGACAAAAACGCCTGACTGGGAAGCTGTAAAAAAGCCATTTACCTATGATTTTACCCTCAAACCTGGTGAAACATTTGCCTTCCATGACACGGCATACCTACCGGCCTACGAACAAAACGTGGTCAAAACGACCAATGCTCACTATAGCGGATATGAAGGCTTCAAATCTGACGGGTACCTCATGGGTGATGGTGTGTGTCATTTAGCCTCACTCTTCTATTGGGCAGCTATGGATGCAAAGATCGAAGCTACTGCACCGGTAAACCATGACTTTGCAGCTATTCCTGAGATTGATAAGATATATGGTGTGGCTATTTATAGTGATCCTTCTAATCGTGCTACCAGTATGCAGCAAAACCTGTACATCAAAAACAATTTAGACGTACCTATTGTTTTCCGTACTATATATAATGGTACCAATCTCACTGTTGAAGTAGTAAAAGAGATATAAACTATACAAAAAAGCAGCATAGTATCTCCCCCAAGCTACTACACTGCTTTGTCAAATGTTACCGTTAGAACTGATTCCACAATACCTGATTCGTTACTTCGTGATGATACACTACCTCTGATGTTTTGATCAGTGTTCCTAGTTCTTTTGGACTTCTATCTGCTGCTGCTTGTTTGTATGCAACATATTTGTCTTTGGTTTCAGTCCCAAAAATCTTTGTTGTCAATTCACTCGTTTTGAAAAGCTTTATCGCATCATTGATATTGTCAGGAAGCATACGCATACGATCACGTTTTGTCTCATCTTTTACCAACTTCTCTCCTTCGAGTCCTGTTCGCAACAGTGTATATAGCATCAAATAAGGATTTGAATCAGGTGCAACAGAACGTACTTCGATACGGGATGTTTTCTCATTCCCGACTGGAATACGTATCATCGATCCTCGATCAATAGCGGATACTTTTATTTGATTTGGTGCTTCAAAATGAGGATCGAGTCTTCGATAGGCATTCACACTGGAATTGAATGACAAACAAATTTCTGGTGCATGATTCAGCAGTCTTGAAATAAAATCCCATGCCAGAGGAGATAACCCTTCATCTCCTTTTGGTTCGTAAAACATATTTTTTCCGTTTTTTCCCAAAGAGATGTTGGTATGCATACCTGATCCATTGATATGTTGTACTGGCTTTGGTAAAAATGTTGCGGTCAGTCCCATACTTCTGGCAATTTGTCGACAAATCAATTTGTATAACTGTATTTGATCAGCAGCTCTGAGTGCATGGCTGTAAGAAAAATTCATCTCAAACTGTGATGGCGCTACTTCAGGATGATCTTTTTCATTTCGAAAACCCATTGCCCTCTGTGCTTCTGCAGCTCTATCAATAAATTGTCGAAGTGTATCCAATGGGAGTGAATGATAATATCCCCCCATGGTAATCAATTCAAATCCACTTTTTTCTGAAAAATGCTGTTCCGCATTGATCCCCTCAACCAAAAATCCTTCTATTTCAGAAGCAGCAAACATCATGAGTCCTTTTGTTTTTTGTAAATTCATCAAAGAAAGGGCTAGTTGTCCTCTGAAGTCACCTGCATAGGATTTTCTATCGCGTCCTAATACATTGGCAAACATGAGTACCTTTCCTCCACCAAAAACATCAGCAGGTAAATATCTGATACTGCCAAAATCCACATCAAGTCGCAAATCTGATTCATGCTGTGCAGTAAATCCACGAATAGATGATCCATCAAAAGTGAGATTGCTCAGAGAATCCAACATGAATTTTTTATCATAGTCCAACATATGGAATCTGCCTTCGATATCCGTAAAACAAAGCGTGATTGCTTTTATTCGTTTTTCTTTGGTCAAATAATCCTTTATTTCTTTCGCAACTGCATCCACTGTCTCTGACTCAGCGTCTTTCATGATTTTCAGATTCATTTCTTCTAGCGTGTCGTAGGGGATTTCGAGGAAATTTTTGATAGATGTCTCTGGAGCTTCAAAAGATTTTGTTTTCATAAAATAAGACTTAATTAACATAAATTTACATCTATTTATATTTATTGTCAAGAGGGAAAATGTAAAAACTAAACAATTTATCATAGATCCTTGTCATCCTGAATTTATTTCAGGATCTAAAAATAATAGAGATGCTGAAATAAATTCAGCATGACATATGTATTCTTGGTATAATATGGGTCTATGAAAGAGAATTTTTGGCAGACGCTACAAAAACCGCTTTTTGTGCAGGCGCCACTCGATGATGTGTCGGATGTTGTTTTTCGGGAGGTTTTGGAAAAAGTAGGAAGACCAGATGTGTTCTTTACGGAATTTACATCAACGGATGGACTGTGTTCAAAAGGAAAAGAAAAAGTGATGAGACGACTGTTGTATACAAAAGGCCAGCGACCTATTGTGGCACAAATTTGGGGAAACAATATCGAGCATTATGCCCAAACAGCAAAACTCGTAGAAGAGTTGGGATTTGATGGCATCGACATCAACATGGGCTGTCCTGTACGAAAAGTCGTCGGCCGAGGACAGTGTTCTGGACTCATCAAAAACCCAAAGCTCGCAGGAGAACTCATCCATGCGATAAAAAGTGCTGCTCCCACTCTCCCCCTTTCTGTCAAAACGAGAATTGGATTCAACACCATACAAACGGAAGAGTGGATAGGATTCCTCCTAGAACAAAACCTGGCAGCACTCACCGTCCATGGACGTATCGCAACTCGTATGTCCAAAGACCCAGCCAATTGGGAAGAAATCGGAAAAGCGGTAACACTTCGAAATAAGATGAATAAAGATACTATTCTCTTAGGAAATGGTGATATCAAAAGTCGAGAAGAAGGGATCGAAAAAATAAAAACATATGGAGTTGACGGCGTCATGATCGGACGAGGCATTTTCACTGACTTATGGATCTTTCATAAAGAAAAAACAGCAGCTGAAGTACCATTAAAAGAAAAACTAACAACGCTCCTCTATCATATAACCCTTTTTGAAAAAACATGGGGACAAACAAAAGATTTTAACCTCTTGAAAAAGTTTTATAAAGTCTATATCAACGACTACCCCAACGCTAGCGAATTCCGCCAAAAACTCATGGAAATTCATACGTTTGAAGAGACAAAGAAGGTGTTGGAGGAAGAAATCAATCAAACAGGATAATCTGTTATATACGCTTTCAGAATGACTTGAGCACGTAACGCTGCTGTTTGTGGAAACATGTACGCATAGTCCCCTCTGCTTTTTTGCAACTTCGTGGCATCATATACTAATACAACTGGGTATATTTGTTTTGCTTCTTTTGTTGTTCCGCCCAATAAATTCCGTACGTTTCGTGCACTTTTTTTCAACCACAGCGTTGTCAGAAATAAAATATTTTTTTTGTCTGTATCAAATTTTGTAACGGCAGTAGCATTTTTTTCATCAAATTCGCACCCATCTCTCATAATTTCTGCGATATTTTTAACGATAACAGTACCCATTTCAATATGTTCTCCAATAGAACATCCAATTCCTCTCAATAAAATCTTTTTTCCTTCAAATTCTTCAAAAATCCGCTTCCCTAGTGGCTGTTCTACCATTTCTTGATAGAAACGATCAGTGACGTTATAGCCTTCTTTCTTCAATACTGTTACTTGCGCATCGGTAATAAGAACAGAACCTTGCCACCTCGAAGGTATATGTGTCGGGAAATAGGTAACATTGGGTATATCGGATACGCGACGTATGTGATCATCATCTGGAGGTTCTAAAACTGCATGAGCGGTATCGGTAAAAAGTCCCCGTGAAATCGTGAATTTACTATCCACTGTATCTTTTTTTCCTCATTATTGGGTGAGTTGGATGGGTTGGCCGTTGATGGTGAATTTGTCACCGTTGATGATGATGAAGAGCTCTCCTTTGTCTCCTTTGAAGTTATCTACTCGAAAATAGTGATTTGTCGTTGGTTCTTTGCTACCAACTGGGATAACTGGAATGGTTTGTCCGTTGGCATCTTTGTACTCTAAATAAGCGATCACGGGCTCAGCAGTCGTAAATTGGACAACCACAGTATCTTCCTCTACCCTATTTACTTGGAGATTTTCTATTTGTGTTAGATTCGAAGCGTTTGAACGAGTACTGGTCTGCTGCGTCATAGCGCCAACAGTAAAGGGAATAGAAAGAGACAAAAGCAACATGACGGTCAGTGTTTTTCCGTGCTTTTTAATATCTGTATAGGTCCATGCAAACATATACATCATCACAAAAAGAGATACAACAAAGAACAAAATACCAATCACAAACAAAAGCATGATGGAATTTATCACCGGAAGATTTGCAGGTGTAAGATTATACATATACTCTAATAATAGAGATATTTTACGTAAAAATGCAAGAGGCATAACGAGTTCATAGTAAATGGTTCATAGTTTATAGCAGATGATAGAAGGAGTGGATAATTTGAAATTTTCAATTTTTAATTTTCAATGAATGTTTAAGAGTTTAAATTTTAAACATTTTGATTTCATTTCAAATTTTAAATTTCGAATTGAAAATTACTTTACCTTTGTAATCATGATATTATATACATATGGAGCGATTTCGTAGGTATTGGCAACGTTTTAAAGAAAACTTTACTAAGGAAAATTTCAAACACATCTGGAAAAAATATCATAAGCGTTTGATCATCTCTACGGCTGCTATTGTTCTGTTGTTTTTGATCATCACCCCTATTGCTACGTATTTTTATTTTGCGAAAGATATCGCGACAAAAGAAAACATCATGAATAGTAATAATACGGGTGTGCTTCTTTTGGATCGGAATGGTAAGCCTTTTTTTAGTTTTTACCAAGCTAAGCAGAGAAAATTTGTAGAACTTTCAAATATCCCACAATATATGCAGGATGCTGCTATCGCTTCAGAAGATAAAGATTTTTATAAACATCCTGGATTTTCAATTCCTGGCATTTTACGTGCAGTTATTCTCAATCTCCAAGAAGAAAAACTGGCTTTTGGCGGATCAACGATCACACAACAACTTGTCAAAACAGCACTCCTCTCATTTCAGAAGAATTTTCTTCGAAAATACCAAGAAGTAGTACTCGCAGCAGAAATTGAGAGACGGTATAGCAAAAAAGAAATACTGGAAATGTACCTCAATTCTGTGTATTTTGGTGAAGGAGCAATAGGCATCGATGATGCTGCACATACCTACTTCAGCAAAACACCCAAAGAACTCACCCTCGCTGAAAGTTCACTCCTCACTGCAATTCTTCCTGCTCCGTCTGCATTTTCTCCAATCAGCGGTGATAAAGATGAAGCAATAAGACGACAAAAACGTGTACTGAAACTTATGCAGCAACAAGGATATATCACAAAACAACAGCAAGAAACAGCAGAAAATGAAACTATCGTTTTTACGCCTGGGAAAGATACCAGTATCAATTTTTCAGCTCCACATTTTGCATTGATGGTAAAGAGTCAACTTCTGAAAACATACTCTGAGGAGGAACTGGCTCGTTCAGGATTTAAAGTAACCACCACACTCAATCTCGATTGGCAAACTATTGCTGAGACGGTCGTCAAAAATCAAATTGCCAGACTACAATACAACAAAGCCTCAAACGGTGCGCAAGTTTCCATAGATCCTCGTAATGGAGAAATTCTCACCTTGGTAGGAAGCTATGATTGGGAGGATGAAGTTTTTGGAAAGTACAATATCGTTACCGGAAAACGACAACCAGGATCTGCATTCAAACCAATCGTCTATGCAAAAGCGCTCGCTGACGAAACCATAACAGCAGGAACTGTTTTGGAAGATAAGGAGATAACGTTTGATGGCAATTACAAACCAAAAAACTATGATGGAAAATTCCGAGGTCCTGTGTTGCCGAGACGGGCGTTGGCAAACTCACTCAATATCCCAGCCCTTCTGGTTATGCAAAAAGTGGGAATTCCAGCTACCATAGATTTTGCCAAACAACTCGGAATCACATCACTCAAAAATCCTTCTCAGTCACCATATGGACTTTCTCTCGTCCTCGGTGCAGCTGAAGTGCCACTCATCGAACTCACTAGCGCATATGGAGTTTTTGCAAATAAAGGAAATCTGGTACCACCGACCACTATTCTCTCTATAAAAGATAAATTCAACAATACAGTTTTTACCTACGTCCCAAAATCACAACAAGTCCTGGATTCACGAGTCGCATTTCTCATCTCCTCAATGCTCTCCGATAATAGCGCCAGATCTGAAAGCTTTGGTAATGCACTATCCATCAGTAGACCCGCAGCAGTCAAAACTGGTACAACCAACGATTATCGAGATGCGCTCACTGTTGGCTATACACCTAGTCTTGTCATAGGAGTATGGGTCGGCAATAATGATAATACTCCTATGGACACAGTCGCCGGATCACTCGGTGCTGCTCCTATCTGGCGACAACTTATGGAACAGTTCCTCAAAGGAACATCTGTTGAACATTTTAATCCCCCATCAGGTTTGGATCTCACTCGTATCTGTCGAATAAATGGCTTGAAGTCACGTACCGCGACTTCATCCGCCTATTTTGAGTATTTCCTTTCCGGATCAACACCAAATGGATTTTGTGATGAGGAAGCATCTCCAACCCCTTCCCCATCTCCAACCACAACACCTGGTCCGACTGATACGCCAGCACCAGAACCTTCCGCCACACCCACATCCTCTGAACAACCGAGCGCAACGCCAACTATTCTACAAGATACACCTACACCAACATTGACTCCCCCAATTACACTTACCATTACTCCATAAAAAAACGACTCAGGCTGTTATGCCCGAGTCGAAATAAGCACGAAGCTTTAGAAACCTATTTTTTTCCGCACAATTTGCAGAGTCCTTTATGATTAACAGCTTCGTATACTGCTGATAAACCAATAAGCACATATACGAGACTAACAACTGCTGGCCATGCTCCTAATAAAGCAGTAACCAAATTGAAATTGAATAGACCCAAAAGACCCCAGTTCAGTGCTCCAACAAGTACTAATGTGATGGTCACCATGTGTACATTTTTCATAGATATCTCACCCCCCTTCAACCCCTCTTATTTTATTTGTTTTTAGTATATGCAAACGTCGTTAGCATCTGTGTATAGACGTCTCTATATTCCTGGTTATTTAAAAATACTTCTATACTATTTTGTGATTGCAATGCAGGAAGATAAGAGATTGGCAATGACTCTGTTGGCTTTCCTCCGCCTTGGCTCGGCGAGACAGGTGGACCTAATGGTTGTACCATCCATGTTGTGGTATATCCTTTTATTCCATCTGTTGTGGTAAAGGGGTTTATAGAAGAAAGTGTTTGGTAATTTTGAATTTCATTAGCGGCGGCAACTTTAACATACTCACTAAATGGCAATGTAGCAATATTTGTTGGCTTTGGTGAAACAGAAAGTGTTATATATTCATATTGAGGATCATCAGGTTTGTCTAACGGTCGGAAACCAACCCCACCCTCATACTCTCTATATGTCCAATTGGATGGATACATAATACGAAAACCATTTTGTTTGTTCGTATATATCTCTTGCTCTGGAGACTTTGTGGGAGAAGCACTGAGAGAATAATCATTCTTTGCTTTTGTCTGAAGTAGTAAAAAAAGAGCAACAATAAAAAAAACGAGGAAAAGCGATATAAAAATACCTTTGTTTCTCATAGAGAAATTCCCTGCCTCATAAAAAGTGTAACAGAAACTTTTACAAAAGCAAAGGACAATACGATACAATATTCTCTATGAC
>JAGOUP010000102.1 GCA_018061205.1 Candidatus Levyibacteriota bacterium
ATTGAAATATTGGGTAATATTGCATCGGGGAAAACCACAACCGCACACCGAATAGCCCACATCAGTAGTTTTGCGTATATGGATGTGGATGTCTATAAAAAAAATCCATTCCTTTGTCTTTTTGCAACCAATAGAAGACGATGGGCATTTACCAATGAGATCAGTTTTTCTTTTGAGCGATCAAAAAAAATCCCGCAGATTCTCAAGCAAACTGAAGCAGAACCAATCGTGCTGGATTCAGGTTTTGATATGGGACATTTTGTCTATGCAAAAACAGGATTTTTGGGCGGCGATATGACTGAAGAAGAATGGAAGCTTCTAGCAGCAATGCATGAAAAGCTCCTCACACATGCACCAACCATCAATGCAGCAATATTTTTGGATGTTCCGATAGATTTGCTCATGAAACGAATGTGGAAAAGAGGCCGTGAATTTGAGCAGGACTATTCACGAAAATATATCATGGATGTTCAAGCACAAATAGATGCATATAAAAATGATTGCATCGCGCTCAAAAAAAGGAAAATTATCGCCACGTATCATCAAGTAGAAAAAGAGCTAGAGTTCCATACCGCAGAAGATAGTAAGTTGAAGAAATTGTTCAGCTCATTGGATCTGGAAGCAGAATAAAAAGCGATTGCTCTATTGTTATATTGCTCCATTGTTAGAGATTGCCACGTCACTTCGTTCCTCGCAATGACATTAGCGTTCGCGGGTTTCGAAGGTGTAGGTGTAGTTTTGATCTGATTTGGTTTCACTGTCTATAATAGTTGGGAAGGCTTTTTCATATTCTGGGAAAAATATGTCTGCGTGATAGTCACCTTTGACGAGCGTCAAATAGAGTTTATCTACTAATTCTTTATCAAGTGCTTCTTTGAAAAGCATACCGCCACCAAAAATAAATATCTCTTCATCTGTATTTAGTATTTGGTATTTGGTATTTGGCAAAGAAACTCTTTCTTCTTCTTTTTGTTTTCCAATCTCTAGAGCATTTTCCAAAGAATCAGTAACAATTGCTCCATCTACGTTATAGGATGTGTCTTTGGTTACAATGATATTAATTCGCTTCGGTAAAACACGGCCAATAGATTCATAAGTTTTTCTCCCCATAATAATAGGATGACCAATAGTGATGGCTTGCATACGTTTGAAGTCTTCAGGGATGCGAAAAAGAAGGTCATTTCCTTTCCCAATGCCACGTTTTTCATCTAAAGCCACTATTATACTAATCATGAAAGTATTATAGCATTCTTATGCTTGATTACTGGGTGGTCTTCCTCGTTTTGGTCCCGGAGCATTACGAGCATCATTTTTCTTATGTATCCCTCGAAACACGGCATCAAGAACAGGCTGTGTGGGATCTTCTTGTTGTTGTTCAATATGTCTTGCAACTTTTACACCCCGTACTAATGCTTCAGTAAAAATAGATTGTGGAAGATCATCAGTATCAGCATTGAGAACGCCGTATGGTTCTGGCAACGGCTTATCCCACCAATACCCAACATACGCCACTTTACTGATGATACGAATACTTTCAGGTTGAGTAGCAGGAATACCAGCTGCTTGCAGCATACCAGCAATACTAACATAATCATGTTGGAAATTTTTACTATAGTCCGCAAATGAACGTAACAACGGGATAAGGTGAGATGAATGTACTTCAGTCAAATCATGCAAAGAAAGAAAAATTTCCCTTGGATCTGATGGATTGTGAGCTTCTTCTTTGTTTACAACTTCATCCGGTGGTGTATACGGTCTATAATCTGGATTTGCCATAGAACACAGTATTAATACTCTTTTTATAAAATAAAGTCAAATAGAAAAATTTTATATGGGTGGGAAGGGGCTATGTGGCCATGCGGCCGGTTTTGGGATCGTAGAGGCCTCCGGCTACTGTCAGTTCAGCTTTCATCATGGGATAGGGATCGTATTCTTCTAATGTAACAAGTTCTGGTCTGAAGTCTGCAAGTGTTTTGACTGATGGATCAATGGTGACTTTTGGAAATACTCGTGGTGTTCGGGTGAGTTGCTCTTTTACTTGTGGGATGTGATTTTCATAAATATGCACGTCACCAAATGTATGGACAAACTCTCCAACTTCAAGTCCGGTAATTTGCGCTAAGATAAGAACTAATAAAGAATAACTGGCGATATTAAAAGGTACACCTAAAAAGAGATCAGCACTTCGTTGATAGAGTTGCAAAGAAAGCTTTCCATTTCTATTGCTGATTTGGTACATATTGTGGCAAATAGGAAAACGTGATGCATCTTTCAAAGTTGCCATCGTATATAAATATTCAGGATTCCATGAATTGACTATCAAATTCTTTGCATCTGGATCTTCTTTCATTTCTTTCAAAACCCATGCAAGTTGATCTATCGTTCTGCCTGATCTGGTTGGCCAATGTCGCCACATCTCTCCATAAATACGGGGAAGGTTTCCATACTTTTTTGCAAATTTATCATTGGTCTTTATTTCGTTGATAAATTCTTCTTTTGATAGAGATTGCTTCGCTTTGCTCGCAATGACACCCGATTGTTTCTCCATTTTTGCTTTATACATTTTGTAGGGGTAATCATCCCAGATGTGAACGTTGTTATCTACCAAATATTTAATATTTGTTTGCCCTGACATAAACCAATACAGTTCATGCAAAACGCCTTTCCAATACACTTTTTTCGTTGTTAAAAGAGGAAACCCTTTGGATAAATCATATCTTGTTTGTCTACCGAACAAACTATACAATTTAATAT
>JAGOUP010000103.1 GCA_018061205.1 Candidatus Levyibacteriota bacterium
GAGCGACCCACATACACAATCAGAAATGGCAGGTAGATTAATACTGTAACTAAGTGCGAAAGTATCATTCCAGTTAGTCCAATGACAGCAGCAGCCAATCCCAGAAGCTTCTGGCTTCTTTTTAGTTTCGTTTCGGTGAGTACCGTATCTAGCCCTAGTAACAGTAATGGGAAAAAGCTGTTCGCCACAATCGCACCGAATTGGAAAGTTACAAAATATGTTAAAAATCGATAGGGAAAAAACCAAAAAAATAGTGTGCCCAAAGCCGACGCAAATTTTGAAAAATTCTTACGTAACCACACATACCAAATTACCACTGACAAGAGTGATGAAAGGTATACCACTGCTTTTAAGCTGTCAACATATCCCAAATGACTGACGACTCCTAAGTTTCCAATGGCGTACGGCAAGCTATAGACAAAATTAAAAATGGGATATCCTTGTCCATATGCCATCTCAGTTGCCATACGCACGGGCAATTGGCCATCCGCCAGTTCATGTGAGAAATGGAATTGCCTGACAAAGTGATAAAAGCTATCGTGAGCTTGAAAAAGCCCAGGCAAAAAAAGTGAACGTAAAGAAATAAAAATCAAAATGATAATGAAAAATAGTATGAGAATATCTGAAAATTGCGATTTTTTTGAAATCATTCTGATGAGAATTTTATAACTCTCTCATCAATAAATACAGCACAAGAGTTGCCTTTTTTTCTTCGTGGGTGTGCAGCATCTTTCTTTTTTGATACTATGTGGTTATGCAATATATTCAAGCACTGCTCTCCAAAGTACAACAACTGGCCTCAGATACTTATGAATATACTTTCTCTATCGCAGATTCTGAGGTTTTTACCTTTAAACCAGGACAGTATATCTGGTTAATAATGGATCATCTTACCCATCCAGATTCCAAAGGAGAACGAAGGGCTTTTTCAATTAGTTCATCTGTGCACGAGAAAAATTCAGTCTCTATCCTCTTTAGAGCTAGTCAATCTGGATACAAGCAAACTTTGTTACAACAACCCGTTGGAACCAAATTTACTATCACTCAACCATTTGGATCTACCTTTGTGATTGATGAAGATACTGGAAATAGCACCTGTTTTATCGCCAATGGTACCGGTGTTTCTTCATTTTTGTCAGTGCTTCGTTCACAACAAAATAAAAAAAATCACCAACAAAGCCTCATTTTTATCAATACTACACACGAAAGAGTTTTTCTCATTGATGAACTGCAGAATCTGACAAATAAAAATGAAATAGCTTTTGTTAATCACGTAGGATCATTTGAGATACATTTATTGCCAGAGTCTATTAACAAACAAAACACTATTTTTTACATTTCTGGTGGCAATCATGCCGTCCAACACATAACTGATCAGTTGCTAAATAACGGAGTTCCTTTTAGTAACTTACGTTTTGAGCAAAATTATCCTATGTTTACAACAGATATTTCTGAAATGCTCTATGCCGAACCAAAAAATGATACTACATATCAAAATTATTTTAGAAAACTAGTAGACAGCACTAATACTCATATGATCGTCACTGATGAAAATGGATTTGTTATTTACGCCAATGCTGCTGCACAAAAGATCACGGGCTTTACATTTCCTGAAATGATCGGCCAAACTCCTCGACTGTGGGGAGGACTTATGGAGCCAGCGGAATACCAAAAAATGTGGAAAGTCTTGAAAGAAGACCTGCAGCCTTTTGTGGGACAATTACTCAATAGAAGAAAAAACGGTCAGTTATATTATGCTTCTGCCAGGGTGACTCCGATTATTGAACACGGTAAAGCAGTTGCATTCATTGGGTCAGAAGAAGACATCACAGAAAGAGTGGTCGCAGAAAAAGAAGTTGTTGCGCAGAAACTAGAAATCGAATTTGCCAAAAAACAGGATGAGGCTATGCTCAATAGCATTGGTGAAGGAATATTGGCTCACGATGTACACGAAAATATCATATTGGTTAATCAAGCTGCAGTAAACATGCTCGGCTTTTCTCATGATGAGTTAATGGACAAACAATTTCACGAACTTGTTTCTGCTGAAGACGAAGCTGGTCAGCCTATCCCTCATGATAACCGATCAATTCACAGCGTACTTGAATCAGGTGAAGCAATTACTCGCGTAATTAGATATCAGCGAAAAGATGGCAGTAAATTCATGGCACAAGTAACAAGTGCACCAATCAAAAACGAAGGCGCTGTTATTGGCGTCATTCAAGCACTGAGAGACATTACCAAAGAAATAGAAATAGAAATAGACAAAACAAAAACTGAATTTATTTCTTTGGCATCTCATCAATTGCGCACACCACTTTCCGCTGTGAGTTGGAATCTTGAGTTGTTGAGAGACGCTGATGCAGCATCTCAAATTCAGCCTGAGCATAGAAAATTTATTGATGCGGCATACGACAGCACACGCCGAATGATTGAACTGGTAAACGCACTTTTGAATGTGACGCGCATAGAGATGGGCAATTTTATGGTGGAGCCAGAGCCCACAGATATTGGAACTTTTGCGGCTGGCATCATCGACGAATTACAAATGAAAATACACGAGAAAAATTTAACTGTTTCCATTACAAAAGACGATCTGCCATTAGTACCCCTTGATCAAAATTTAATCAGAATAGTAATACAAAATTTCCTGACTAATGCTATTAAATACACTCCACCCAGTGGCAACATACAGATCAACAT
>JAGOUP010000104.1 GCA_018061205.1 Candidatus Levyibacteriota bacterium
CGTTAAGGGTAAAGAAATAGGTATATACTGTACTGCATGATTCCTCAGAAAAAGATAAAACAATTCCAGAAGAAGATTCTTTCTTGGTATAGAGAAAATAAGAGGGATTTGCCTTGGAGGAGGACGAGGGATCCTTATAAAATTTTGGTTTCGGAGATTATGTTGCAGCAGACGCAGGTGGTTCGGGTGATGCCAAAATATGACGCATGGTTGCAAGCATTTCCAACGGTGAAAGATTTGGCGAACGCAAAAACTGCTGAAGTACTCAGGCTTTGGTCAGGGCTTGGATATAACAGACGGGCATTGTACTTGCAAAAATGTGCAAAGATTCTTTGTCATCCTGAATTTATTTCAGGATCTCCTTGGGATTCTATCGCTTCGCTCCAGAATGACACAAAAGGGATGATGGATGCTTTGAAAAAATTACCAGGGATAGGGGAATATACTGCGGCTGCTGTGGCTTGTTTTGCATTTGACCAACAGGTGGCAGTTGTGGATACAAATATAAGGAAGGTTATACTCATTGAATTTAAAATTACGAATTACGAATTACGAATTGGAGACAAGCAGATACAGATTGTGGCGGATGCATTGTTGCCGAGGGGGAGGGCGTATGAGTGGAATCAGGCTTTGATGGATTATGCTTCAGCTATGCTGAAGAAAGAAAAGATTCCTGTTGCAAAACAATCAAAATTTAAAGGGTCAGATAGATATTATCGAGGACAGATTGTGAAAATGTTACTTGATAAGAAAGAAATAACGGTGACAGAATTGATCTCTGTATTTAAAAAAAACGAAGCGTTTGTCTCAAAAATCATTCAGGGTTTGGTGAAGGATGGAATGGTAAAAAAAGAAGGAAATTATATCTTTTTTGCTAGCCACTAGGGACTAGTCACTAGCCACTAGTTATGGTATACTTTTCAGATTATGGCAGGTACAAGTAAAAAGAAGCAGAAAATCTTCAAATTGAAAGTAAATTTCTCCTGGAAGAATGTTCTTTTGTATGGAACCATGTTATTTTTCATCTTTTTCCTCTTTATTGGATTGGGGCAAAATTTGGATAAGGCAAAAACGATACCGCTTTCCCAACTGCTTTCTGAAGTGAAAAAAGGACAAATTAGTGAAATTGTGGTTACCGATACCAAGCTCACCGCCACTCGAAAAAATGGAAGTAAGGTAGATGCGATGAAAGAGCCATCATCCAATATTTATCAAATCTTTGCTGATGCCAAAGTGTCACCTGATAAAACAAAAGTAGCTATAAGGGATGATACTGGTATCAATGGCTGGATCAATATTTTGTCAGCGGTATTGCCAATTCTTCTCATGATCGCGTTTTTCTACTTTTTGTTTAGACAAGCCAGAGGTGCACAGGAGAGCATTTTCTCATTTGGACAAAGTAAAGCAAAACTCTTCAATAAAGACCAACCCAAAACAACGTTTGCTGATGTGGCAGGAGTTGATGAAGCAAAACAAGAGCTTACAGAAATCGTTGATTTTTTGAAGAACCCCCAAAAATATAAAGCTATGGGTGCGAGGACTCCAAAAGGAGTACTCATGATTGGACCCTCTGGTACAGGAAAAACTTTGCTTGCACGCGCTACCGCTGGTGAAGCCGGAGTCGCATTTTTCTCTATGGCAGGATCTGAGTTCATGGAAATGCTTGTCGGAGTAGGTGCGAGTAGAGTACGAGATTTGTTCGCAACTGCAAAAAAAGCACAGCCAGCCATCATCTTTATCGATGAAATCGATGCGATTGGGAGACAAAGAGGTGTTGGGCTCATGGGTGGACATGATGAGCGAGAACAAACACTGAATCAAATTTTGGTTGAAATGGATGGGTTTGCACCAACTGAGCAACTCGTGGTGATGGCAGCAACCAACAGACCTGATGTGTTAGATCCAGCACTCGTTCGACCAGGACGATTTGATAGAAGAGTGTCTTTAGATTTGCCAGATGTTGAAGGACGAAAAGATATTCTCAAAATTCACGCAAAAGGAAAACCATTTGCTGATAAAGTCGATTGGCAAAAAGTCGCGAAACGAACTGTTGGGTTTTCAGGAGCAGATCTAGAAAACATGCTCAATGAAGCAGCGATTTTGGCTGCGAGAGGCAATAAAAAACAAATCGATATGGCGGATTTGGAAGAGGCAGCAACAAAAGTAAAGCTGGGACCTGAAAAGAGACGGCTGCAATCAGATGAAGATCGAAAAATGACGGCATTTCATGAAGGTGGTCATGCACTGGTGTCATGGAAAATGCCGCATATGGACCCAGTCCATCGTATTTCTATTGTTGGTCGAGGTATGAGTCTGGGTCATACCATGATGGAACCAGTAGATCGTGTCCATGAGACAAAAACACATTTGCTGGAGCAAATAACCGTGATGCTCGGCGGGCGAGCAGCGGAAGAGCTCGTGTTCAAAGAAATGACAACTGGTGCTTCTGATGATATCGAAAAAGCAACATATGTGGCACGAGCCATGGTAGAAGAGCTGGGGATGAGTGACTTGGGTCCGATCAATCTCAATCCACAACCACGTGTCCCCTATGAACAAGTCTCTATGTCACCTGAAATGGCAGCAAAAATCGATGCTGAAGTGAATAGGATTATGGAGAAGTGCTACAAAGAAGCACAAAAAGTGCTGGTTTCTCTGCGAGATACCCTCGATG
>JAGOUP010000105.1 GCA_018061205.1 Candidatus Levyibacteriota bacterium
GGCAAGGAATCGATCAGGCTGATTTTGCATATCCATCCATGGATTTATTTCGTATTCGATGTCATATTCAGTTGGTGGACACATGAGTATTTTTTTCATAATTTTATTCAAATTATACTAATAATTTTTATAATTACTATAATTTATATAATAATTATAGTAAGATTGATAATAATAGGGCAAGAGGGCAAAAATATTATCGGGTATGTGATCCTGCTGGAACCTGCTTTTCTGGAAACAGAAGCACAGCCCCATCCTCATTGTCAGTGGCAATCAGCATGCCTTGGCTCTCCATTCCCATCATCTGTCTGGGTTCTAAGTTCACAATAAACGGCATTTGTTTTCCAACTAAATCATCAGGCTTGTACCATTTTGCAATACCGGACAAAATCTGTCTTTTATACTCACCAAAATCTACCTCAAGCCGCAACAGTTTCTCAGAACCCTCCACTGGTTCTGCAACCAGAATAGTCCCTATACGCATCTCACACTTTTTAAAATCGTCAAAAGAAATGTTCATAGTAAAGATTCTATCGCTTCGCTCCAGAATGACAATGTGGCTATTATACTACAACCACTTCCGGTTGTCTTTTTCTATCAGATCACTAGCTTCTTTGGGACCTGAGGAGTTGTCTTCATAGACGTGCAATGGGGGATTTTTTTCTTGCCAAGCAGTGAGAATGTTCGTGATGAATTTCCATGAGCTTTCTAGTTCATCAGATCTGTTGAACAGCATTTGGTCACCTATCAAAATATCTGTTAATAATTTCTCATATGCTTCGACCCCTGAATAACCAAACTGTTCTTTGTAGGAGAAATGCATGTCGACAGTGTCTAAGGTAACTTTAGCTCCGGGTTTTTTCGCAATAAGTCTAATATTGATCCCCTCATTTGGCTGCACGCGAATGGTAAGCACATTTCCAATCTCAGGACATCCATATTCTTTAAAAAGTAAGTGACAGGTTTGGATAAAGACGAGTGAGATTTCTACACTATCTTTTTCCATTTTCTTCCCAGCACGCAAATAGAAAGGTACTCCTTCGAAACGAGGGGTATTTACTTTGAGCTTCATCGCAACATATGTTTCTGTTTCTGAATCTGGATCAACATTTTTTTCATCATGATATGACGCATATTGTCCTCGAACAACATTTGAAACAACTGCGTCTCCTTCTACACATTCAATTGCTTCCATGGCTTTGGCTCTTGCATCACGTACTCCTTCTTTGGAAAAACTACTCGGCTGTTCCATGGTCACAGCAGTGAGGAGTTGGAGCAAATGATTCTGTCCCACATCTCGTAGATTACCAACACCATCAAAAAATTTCCCCCTGTGCCCGATACCATTTTTTTCAGACAGTGTGATTTGCACATGATCGATATATTTGTTGTTCCAAACAGGATCAAAAATGCCATTGGCAAACCGAAATGCCAAGGTGTTTTGAATCGTTTCTTTTGCTAAATAATGATCAACACGAAAAATCTGTTCTTCAGCAAACAATTTTGCTAATTGCATATCCAATGCTTTGGCACTTTCTAAATCTTTTCCAAATGGCTTTTCAATAGCCAAACGTGTCCACTTATTTGATCCTTGTCCACAACCTTCGGAAAGCTTTGTGCCATCAAGAAATTGCAAAATAGGTTGGTAGTTATCTGGCGGCGTGGCCAGATAAAACAACCGGGTAATACATGCACCTACTTGCTGATCAAACGTATTGAGACGCTCAATCAAAGCAGTATATCCTGATTCTTCATCAAAAAGACCTTGTTGATAGTAAAGATTTTTTGCAAAATTTTGAAATGCTTCTTTTTTTGCTGTATCACCCAAGAAATGCTCACCCACCATTTCCCGAAACGCATCATCTGAAAATTCACGTCTGGCAAACCCAATGATATAAAACTGTTCACCAAGTTGTCCTTTCTCGTACAGAGAAAAAAGCGCTGGAAAAAGCTTTCGCTTTGCCAAATCACCCGTAGCACCGAATATAACGATAACGAAAGGGGTCATAAATTTTTAATTTGAAATTTAAAATTTGAAATGAAATCTAAATGTTTAGAATTTAAATTCTTAAAACATTCATTGAAAATTAAAAATTGAGAATTTCAAATTCTATTCTACACCTTCTGATCGGTGATTATCAATGTTTTTTGGGCTATATCCTTTCGTTTGAAAAACCTTGCAGGAATGTCTTCTTCATTTCCTTCAGAGAGCATCGCTTGGAGCGCGTGCTTTTTGTCTTCTCCAAAAACTAGTACAAGCATGATATCCAGCATGGATAATCCTAAAAATGTCATACTAATCCGCTGCTTTTGTGGACCGGGAAAGTCAGTGAAAGAAGTTACCAGAGATTGTTCTTTTGTATCAAAAGCTGTATGGATAGGCAAACCTGCGATATGACCATCGATACCAATCCCTAAGACACCGATGCTTTGTGAAAATCCATTGAGCAAAAAACGAAGTTGTTCATCATACTGCAATGCAGTATTCTCAAGTGTCATATCTTTTTGTAATATGGGATAAAAAGGGGTGTGTTGGTATTGGAAATATCCTAATAATCCTGTTTGCTGAATCATCCATTCATTGCTATCCAGATGCATTTTTTTTCCAAATCGCTCATCAATCAGACCTACTGCGCGAACACTAAGTTTTTCTTCTTTTGCTATATCACTA
>JAGOUP010000018.1 GCA_018061205.1 Candidatus Levyibacteriota bacterium
AATATGGCTAAGAAAACAGAAAAAATTACAACTGAAGAAGAAGCAAAAGACGAAGCAGTGAAACGATTACCTTTCAAAAAAGAAGAGAAAGTAATCACTGATGCTACAAAAAAACTCCTCAAAACACTCACTGTTGAAGATGAGTTCAGTGTGAGTGAGGCCTCAGAAGGTGCTGAAATCGTTTTGGATACAAAAGACAATGGTATTTTGATAGGGTATCATGGGGAGGTTTTGGAAGCATTACAACTGATTCTCTCATTGGCTATTGCGAAAAAACTTGGATACTTTATCCGTATTTCGATCGAAGTTGGTGAATACAAAAAGAACAGAAGCAGTTATCTAGAAAACATTGCCTATAGTGCAAAAGAGCGAGCACTTGCTGAAAACCAAGAAGTTGTGCTTCCAAATTTGAAGTCATGGGAGCGACGCATCGTGCATATGCTTTTCCAAGAAGATGAAGAAGTCATGAGTGAATCAGTTGGTGAAGGACGAGACAGAACATTGGTTATAAAGCCACGGTAATATCGCCATTGTCATCCTGAACTTGTTTCAGGATCTAGTTATCAATAGAGATGCTGAAATAAATTCAGCATGACAAGAGAAAGAATGCGCTACATTTATCTTCTCCTCATCTTCCTCCTCCCCACGCAATTCGGAAAACATTTTTGGCCTTCATTTTCTTTTATTGCAGGACTTCGAGTTGATTATCTTTCCCCCACTCTTTATATAACCGATATTCTTATTTTTATACTGTTTGTCTTGTGTGCTTACAAGGCGGCTTTTCATACGTGGAAGATTTTAAATTCGAAATCCGAAGCACGAAATCCGAAACAAAAAATAAAATCTAAAAAGATAAATAACAAAACAAGTTTTGAATTTATATATTTTGTATTTCGACATTGTTTCGATATTCGATATTTGATATTCGGATTTTTAATCATAGCTATCATAATTGGCATTTTTTTTGCGAAGAATCAGCCGGTTGCATTATATGGATTTGTGAAGGTTTTGGAGATGGGATTTTTTGGGTGGTATACTTCGCGGGTTGTTGGAAAAACAATTGCGATAAATCACGTAGTTGTCGCATTCGGTTTGGGAGCAGTGTTTGAATCATTTCTTGCAATTTCTCAATTTTACTCACATGGGTCGCTTGGTGGTGTTTTTTATTTTTTTGGGGAACGGACATTTAGTTCTCTCACGCCTGGTATTGCCAATGCGTCTATTTCTGGACAACTGTTTCTTCGTCCGTATGGCACACTCCCCCATCCAAATGTGTTGGCTGGGTTTTTGTTAATTGGAATTATATTTATTACCATGCAATGGAAGCAGTTTGGAAAAAACATGCGGATCTTTGCGCTTAGTGTTCTTTTCTCGGCGGTCATTGCTCTCTTGTTGACACTGAGTAGAACGACAATATTTTTGTTTTTTCTGTTATCTTTTTTTAGTATTATTTTTTTTCTTCGTCATCCTGAGCATCAGAGAGGATCTCGTAAGATTCTTCGTTTCACTCAGAATGACAAAATACTTTGGGGAATAGGGGGATTGGGGATAGTTGGGGGATTGGGGATTTTTGGATCAGTGCTCATTGGTCGTTTTATGAGTACGTCATTTTTGGAAGAGGCATTTGTCGTTCGAGCTGATTTATTCAAAAATGCGTGGTGGATGATCAGCAATCATCCTTTTTTTGGTGTTGGACTCATGAATTTTTTGGTAAGACTCCCCTCTTATCAGCATACATATAGTTATTATCAATATTTGCAGCCAGTACACAATATCTTTTTACTGATTTTTGCTGAAATTGGTGTTATTGGATTTTCGCTGATTCTTTATCTTTTATACAAGACCTTACGGCATGTTTATTATGCTTCTGTAACACCTGTTCGTCTGGCGTGTCTACTTATGTTAATTAGTATCTTTTTTCTTGGTATGTTTGATCACTACTTTCTCACGTTACAATCTGGACAGCTTTTGTTGGCATTTGTGATAGGAGTGTGTTGGTCACTCAAAAGTATAAAACGGAAAAAGAAATAACAATTTTTAATTTGAAATTTGAAATGAAATCTAAATGTTTAAAATTTAAATTCTTAAACACTCATTAGAAATTAAAAATTTCAAATTAATGTATAATACAGTTCTATGATAAATATCTTTACGGATGGGGGTTCTCGGGGTAATCCGGGTCCTGCTGCTTTGGGGGTACATATGACAAAAGATAACCAACCACTTGTTTCTTTTGGGAAAACACTCGGTATTGCAACAAATAATATTGCTGAATATAGTGCGGCTGTTGCAGCGCTCACGTGGATCGTGGAACACAAAGAAACATTGGAAAAAGATGAGGAAATATTTTTTTATGCTGACTCCCAGTTGCTGATCTCCCAAATAATGGGGGTGTATCGGATCAAAAGTGCACCACTCGCAGCATTGTTGATGACAATTCGTGATTTAGAAATACAAATTGGTCACCCTATTCATTATCGACATATACCCCGTGAACAAAACAAACTGGCTGATAAGCAAGTGAACCTAGCATTAGATAATCAAAAATAATTGTTGCATTGTTTTATTGTTACATTGTTCCCTCACCTTATCCTCTCCCAGAGGGAGAGGAAATAACAATAGAGCAATTTAGCAATCCAACAATTCCCTCCGGTCTTCAATTTTGTTAAGATAAGAGTATTACTAAAAATTTACGAACGATAGTATAACAACTCTTTATGAAGCGTCCACAATTTGAAACAATTGAAAAGAAACGGCCAGTGAGTATCCTCATTATTGATAAAGAGGGTGTTATTTCTTCAGGTCTTTTGTCTCGTCTCCCCAAAGACACAGGTGTTGTTGTGGTTGGGTCTCAGAGAAGCGGTCTTTCATCTGAGGCAACAGTGAGTTTTGTTCATTTTGGCACCTATGGTATGCCGAGTATTCCTGATACCTATTACTCGCATATTTTTGTCATCATAAACGGAGAAAAAGATATAATAACACTCATCCCACAATTTTTAGAAAAGGCACGAACAGATGATTCAAAAATATTTTTTGTTATGGATTTGTTTTTTGCCCAACCCGCTTTTTTACAAGATTTGACTTATGACTATCGGAATGCGCATGCTGTCGTAACTGGGGATTTTTTCGGAAAAATCACAACAAATGGAACAATCATGCAGCGATTTCTTCATGAAGCCAATACCAAAGGAATCATAACCGTTCCCGGTGATGGATTGACACAAACATTTCCTGTTCTTTTTGATGATGCGATGGAAGAGTTGGTACATGTGGCATTCTTGCCGAAAGCGGTAAAAATAACCTATGTGTTTCCCAAGCATGCACCAACACAACTCTCTCTTGCTCGAATTTTACAAAGCGTCAACCCCTTTTTGCGAATAGACTTTGTGGATGAAAAAACACACAATGCTGAGGTTTTAGAGAATATACAAAAAGGACGTAATATAGCAGCAACTGGTTTCTATGCGCTGCAAAATAATTATCCTTTGCTGAAAAAGATCAAAGACGCTGCACTTTTATCGGAAGAAAATGTTGTTGACAGTCCAAAACTAAAAAAAGAAAATGCCATAAAATATAAAAAGCTTTCTCCTCGCTCACCATCGCTACGCTCAGGCGTTAGCGGGAGAGCCATCGTTTTTCCCCTTTTTTTCTTTCTGTTTCTGTTTGCCCTTCCCTTTTTGCTCACCATTCTTTTTTCAGGGTTTGGTGTGGGGAGTCTTGCCATAACCAAACAGGCACTGACAAATGGAGATTTAACAACTGCTGCCAAAAGTGCATCTGCCTCGCAGTCACTATTTGGTATTGCAAAAACAACAAGTACTGTTGTGGTGCTCCAAGCAGCACTTTTAGGATTGGGGTCTCATGGAGAAAAGCTGCAACAAACGGTTGTCTTGGGAGAAGAAGGGTCCTATGCACTGAGAAACGTTATTTCAGCAGCACAAACCATGCTGGCAGTCTTCAATAAAAAATCGAATGCTCCTCATGAAGATTTTATTTCAGCATCAAATAAATTAAAAAAAGCAGTGACTATTTTCCAAAAACTTCGCGCTCAGAATGCAATATCTGAGTTCTCAAATATTGATACGGTTGTTTCTTTGGTGGGAGCAACAATAGATAGTTACCCTACTCTTTTGGGTATGGATGGCAAGAAAACCTATCTGCTGCTTTTTCATAATAATGCAGAGTTGCGTCCTGCCGGCGGATTTATCGGTTCTTATGGACTTCTGACCCTGGATAAAGGAAGTATTTCTGATTTTCAAATTCATGATGTGTATGATGCGGATGGACAATTGAAGGGACATGTGGAACCAGCCTACCCCTTTAGACGGTACATGGGGATTGTTCATCAATATATGCGGGATAGTAATTATGCTCCAGACTTTCCTACTGCTGCATCCACGTCTGCCAACATGTTCGCTATGGAAACAAACCAATCTGTTTCTGGCGTGATCGGTATAGACACATCATTTGTAAAATCACTGGTTGAAGCACTGCAACCTATTTATGTTCCTGATTATAAAGAAACCGTAACTGCTGAGAATTTTTATATGGTGACCCAGTCACATGCAGAAAAAGATTTTTTCCCGGGAAGTACACAGAAAAAAGATTTCCTGCGTTCTCTTTTTGCTGCTTTGCAATTAAAACTTGCTGATCAAAAACAGCTCCCCTATTTATCATTGGCAAACGTTGTGACAAAAAGTATTTTGGAGAAACATATTGTTTTTGCATTTCCGGATGTTGGTTTGCAGCAATTGTTCTCTGCCAATAATCTCTCGTCATCACTCACTGACAGCCGAGAAAAAAAAGAACACCAGTATAATGATTTCTTCGGCATTTCCGAGACAAATATTGGAGCCAATAAAGCAAATGCTTTTGTCTATCGAAAAGTGGAACAGCGTGTCGCACTGGATGATGTGGGAAGTATAAAAAATACCGTTACCATCCGATATAAAAACGATAGTAAAGATTGGCCGGGAGGAGATTATAAAAACTATGTGCGTATCATAACTCCTAAGGACACACAACTATCTGAAATAATTGTTGATGGGCAAAAACAGCTCGTCACCCCTGCTATTACAGACTATCTATTGTATGAAAGACCAGACTTCACTCCCCCACCAGGATTAGAAGTTGAGACTGCTGAAGAACATGAAAAAACGCTGTTTGGATTTTTACTGATTGTTCCAAAAGGAACTTTTAAAACAGTAACAATTTCCTATGTCTCCCCCACTGTTTTGGATATGGGGCAACAAACTCTTTCCTACAATCTTTGGTATTTCAAGCAACCCGGAACAGATGCATATCCTTATTCGTTCATTTTTTCTTATCCTGAAAACTTCAAAGCATTCCGAAGTTCCAATGACTTGAGTACTGTTGGCAACACGGTGGTCATGGAAAAAACAATTGTGAAAGATCAATATCTCTACATCGATTTGTCTAAAAAATAATTCGCTCCACCAATAGAAGAATATTATAAGAATACCCCTGCTCAGGAAATATCTCCGCTCCCCCTTTCGAAAAATATTCTTTCATTGGCAATCGAAACAAGGGGAAAGGGTAAAGCGTTAAGGGTAAAGGAAAAAGAGAACTTCGGAAAAATGTTATGCAAGAAGTGGAACTTTTACCACCTCAATATTTGTTGCATAGTGTCGTTTTGGAAAAATTAGAACAGCTCCATTTTCACGGGCATCCAATTTATAAACCGTTTCCATCTCATCGGCCAGAGCATTTGTAAATCGATGAAGATGCGTACGAACAGTAGGGATCAATTCTCCTTCTTGTGGTTGAATAGTAAACCGTGGAGCTCTCGGTGCATAAATCACACCGTTCTCGGATATCCTAGGAATTGGAGACGGAAATCCCGAGAATTGCACAATGACTCCTTCTGTTTTAAGGGTACATGAAGAATCTTGTTGCTCTTCACAGATTTGAGTAATTGCAGGGAGTGCATGTGTCCAATACTCAGTACCTTGGATACCTGAATACGCAGCAAAATTATAAACTAACCTTCCTGCTGCATGTGCAATAGCACGAGTATCATAGCTTACCATTTGTAATTCGACACTTTTTCCTCGCATGGAGCTATTATAAGGATAAAACACAAATTTGCAACAGTAAAATGTATTGCTAGATCTTTAAAAAGAAAGGAGTATAATAAAAAACATACTATGAAAGAGAAGTTGTTGTTTGTGATTCATCAACATGATACAGTCAGGGCGCATTTTGATTTGCGATTGGAGATTGGGGGAGTGATGCCGTCTTGGGCAATACCAAAGGGGCCGACGTTAGACAACACGCAAAAGCGTTTGGCGATGGCAACTACTGATCATGACATGGAATATCGAAACTTCGAAGGCTCATTGCCGGCCCGCCTGCCATCGCCTGAAGGCGAAGCCAATGGCGGGCAGGTGATTGTCTGGGATGAGGGATATTATATTCCTGAGATAGAGGAGAAGAAAGGGAAAGAGAAAATACGAACTGCGATAGAAGATCCAAAAGAAGGGGAGAAGGTCATGCAAGCAGGACTCGAAGAAGGGCAGTTAAAATTTCAGCTCCATGGCAAAAAAATGAAAGGATCATTTGCACTCGTCAAAGCAGGATTTGCAGGGAAAAATAGTTGGTTGTTGATCAAACACAAAGACGAATTTGTGAAAGAAGGGTACGATGCAAAAGAGCATCCAAAATCGGTGAAGAGCGGGAAGACAATTGAAGATTTTAAAAAAGATTAATGATTTACGATTTATGATTAAAGAATAATATGGAAATACGGTTTGCGAGGAAAGGAGATGGGGGAGAGGTCTTCATGGGAAAAATGTTTCGGGGTGATTTATAAAAGCAATTATTTTTTCTTTTTGTCATGTTCTTCTCGGCCTCTTCTATTTGCTGCCATTTGTGTTTCTATACTTGCTTGAAGCATCCTTGCTATATCCGTTGAATAAAGTGGTTCCACAATAGTTCCATCTACCATTCGATCAAGATGTTGTTTCAATCGTGCCGCTGTATCATCATCTTGTCCAATTTTTTTTGCTGCCGGAGTGAAGTCGGGTGGGGAAAATTCGTGGTTGCTCATCTAGTACAGTATAGGGGCGGTAGAAAGATTTGCAAGATGTAGATCCTGAAATCCCCCAAGGGGACTGGCCACTTCGAGGCGGAGCAAGTTCCCTCCAAAGGCGGGCACGCAGGATGACACCAATACTATTAATATATGTCGAAGGATTCGAGGAGTTTTTTGTTGCCTTCCACTTGGAATTTGAGGAGGTCGGAATAGATGCCTTTTTTGTGGGCTAGTTCTTGGGGGTTTCCTGAGGCTTCTACTTTTTTGTCATTGATGACGATGATTTTGTTCACGTTTTGGATCGTTGAGAAACGGTGGGCGATGATCAACACCAGTTTGTCTTTCATCAAGTACTCCAGTGCGTCTTGAACTTCTTTTTCACTCTTTGCATCCAATGAGCTGGTCGCTTCATCCAAAATAAGTATTGGTGCATTTTTCAGAACTGCACGTGCGATTTGGATTCGTTGTTTTTGTCCACCCGAAAGTCTTACGCCTCGTTCTCCTACTTCTGATTCCAAACCCTTAGGGAGCTTTTGCACAAAGCCCCATGCGTTGGCTTTTTTCAATGCTTCGATGATTTCTTTCTCTGTTGCTTTCATTCCATAACTCACATTTTCTTTGATTGTTGTTGAGAAAAGTTCATTTTCTTGAAAAACGAGGGAGATGTTTTGTCTGACAAACATATGTGAGACTTCGTTGTAGTTATGGTCCTTCATCAACATAGTCCCATCTGTTGGTTCATAAAATTTCAAGATTAAATTGACAATCGTTGATTTTCCGGCACCGCTATGACCGACGAGTGCCACTTTTTCTTTCTTGCCTATGGTAAAAGAAATATCATCCAAAATAGTTTCGGAGGTGTCGTATTTGAAGGAGACATGTTTGAATGTGATGGTTGGATCCGTGACTTTTGCTGCTGTTTCTTTTTTGTGATAGAACTCTGTAGATTTGAGATCCAGAATTTCCAAAAATTCTTTGGATCCTGCTTCTGCCATTTGTATATTGGTCAAAATAAAGGACATGGCAAACAATGGTCGTCGGGCTTGGGCAACCAGTTGAATGATCAACACCATCTCCCCAATAGAAAGAATTCCTTGGAAGGTGTTATAGAAGACAACCAGATTAATGAGGAGCAAAATAATGTTTAGAGAAAGACCGCGGAGAAAATCAAACGTATGGAATGAGGAGCTTTGTTTGGCATAAATATCATTTGATTCCTGCAGATTGCCACTGATCAAATCTGCTTCATTTTGTTCATTTGAAAAACTTTTCACCAGTTTTATATTCCCGATGACTTCCTGAATTCGGGAACGAGAGATATCTTCTATGGCATTTTTCCGCACCTCTTCTTTGCCCCAACGAACAGAGGAGTAGTACGAAAGGACAAAGTAGATAGGAAAGAGGATAAGGGTGAAGAATGCGACCGGGAGATTGTAGTATGCCAATACTGCAATAGTAAAAAGACTCTGCAAAAACATAGGGAGCATAAAGTTGGTAAGTCCGTTGATGAATTGGAGCGTTGAGGAAATACCTCGTGCGAGCTGGTTCACAATTTTTCCTGAGATCTCAGTATCAAAGTAACTCTGAGGGAGCGTCAGGACCTTTTGATAGAACATATCTGTTAAGAATTTTCGAAGTAGCCCTGCGAAGTGATCTCCCATGCGATTGGTAATAACAGAGAGGGTATTTCCTAAAAGATTGGCAGCAAATGCAACCACTATCAAAAAGATAAGGTTATTCAAGCTGGATGATTTTCCTGCAAGCTTGGCAACAATCTCATCAACGATCGATTTGGAAATAATAGGGGCAACCAGTTCCAAGAGAGCAGTGATAACAATCAGTGCGGCAATACCCCACATCCATCCTCGTAGTGGTTTGGCCAATTCTAATAGTTTAAAAACATTTTTCATATGTATCTATTATAATAGAGATTGAAGGAAATTGTAACTATGGTAGAACAAAAGTCACATATACTTTCTCGCAAGGCTTTTCTTCTTGGGGGAGTAGCAGCACTCACTGCTTTTGGAAGAGAGCAGCCAGCCAATGCACAAGAGCCTAAAAAACCAATCTTTGCACCGACTGAACCGGTAGCAACTGTGGAACAAGTACTTCTATTTTCTCAAACATATGATCCTTCTCAAAGATCACGATTTGAAGAGTTAGTAAAAGAACAAGAGTCATACATTCTTGAGAATAAGTACCATGGGATTGGAGAAACTGAAAGGATGCAAGAATTCATCAAATTACGAGAAAAGTATAAAGGAATGATTGATACTGTTGTTGTGCAAAACAATATTTCATTAGGGGAGGATTTACAAAATACTTTATTGGGGATAATCCTTGTAGAAAGCAAAGGGAAGATAGACGCAGAAAATAGAGGTGCCATAGGATTGTGTCAAATTACACAAAGTGCTTTAGCTGAAATAGAAAGAGAAGTCCCAGAGATATGGAATAGAAACATGTATGTTCCAGAGGAAAATATTTTTGCAGCAGCAAAATATTTGGAGATCATGAAAAAACGCTATGGCAAGCCGGAATTTGCTCTCTGGGCATATCATGTAGGTGGTGGAACACTATGGCAAGGAATAAAGGCACATCTTGTGTTCGAGGGGGTAAAAGATTTGGAAGAGCAAATTGATGTCTTGCCTAAAAC
>JAGOUP010000106.1 GCA_018061205.1 Candidatus Levyibacteriota bacterium
TGATTGCCTCAACCACCTCATTGGTGAATTCTTCACTGGTTATATAAATGATTTTTTTTGTTGGATCTTGTGTGTAGACATGATTGGCAATTGCTTGCATCAAATGGGTCTTCCCTACCCCAACGGGTCCATAAATAAACAGTGGATTATAGGAATGCCCAATATTTTTGGCAACTGTTGTGGCTGCGGTAAAGGCGAGTTGATTACTCGGAGAAACCGCCATAGTCTCAAAGGTGAAATCTTGCCTGACACGTGGCAAATGACCAATAGTTTTGGTAACCGGTTGCTGTATTTGAGAAAAGAGAGGCGTATCTTCAACACCTTTTTTCTTTTTAGAAGGTGCTTCTTGTGGAATGAGTAGTACTTCAACTGGTCTGCCTACCTTTTTATCTAATTCTCGTTGGATGATAGAGAGATATTTTTTCTGGATAAAGTTGATGATAAACGTATTTTCGCATGCAATTGTTGCGATATCATCATCAAGAGAGAGTAAGGCAGATTTTTTGAAAAGAGTTAAGAAATTAGCCTCTGATACCTCAGTTTTCAGAACACCTAAAACATGATTCCAAACAGATGTTAACTCTTTCTCCATATAAGCATAAAAAATATTTGTTAGAGCAGTGTAACGATGTGGATAACTTGTTGTCAAGGAGGAATTTTATCAAAAATTCCGACGAAGACCCCGCGTAGTCCTGAGTGTCTCGAAGGACGAAGTGGGGCCAAGCTCCATAGAAAATAAGACCACTCTTTTAAACAGGATCAGATTCTGTTATACTATAGCTATGGAAAAAATGAAATTGAAGATTCAGAAGGTAAAGCGAAAGCGAAAACACGGATTTTTGGTGCTGATGAAAACGAACAATGGCCAAAAAGTCATCAAGCGTCGAAGAGCTAAAAAACGCACAAAACTCAGTGTTGTGTAAGGGAGCCCTATGCTCAAACGTCTACATCGTCTCGGAAAAACTACCCCTGTTCTGAAGGACGCACCTACCCTAACACTTACGTCGCCCTATTTTTCTGTAAAAATGCGAAGAAATGATGTCATTGTGCATCGCTTTCGTTTTGTTATATCAAAAAAGGTTGATAAACGAGCAGTTGTTCGAAACAAGCTAAAACGGCAAATGAGTACCGTGGTTGGTGTTATACCCATCAAAGAGACAGGATATGATTATATTTTTTATATGAAAAAGGCCGCCCTTACGTTAAGCACTGAAGAGTTAAAAAAAGAGGTAGAAAGCCTATTGAACAAGTCAGTTTAGTATGAAAGATAATTGTTATATTGCTCTATTGTTCTATTGTTCCCTCACCTTAATCCTCTCCCAAAGGGAGAGGACACAACAATTTAGCAATTTAGCAATTTAGCAATCCATGAAATACATTTTTACACTTCTCATTACTATCTATCAATTCACCCTCTCCCCTATCCTTTTTTCAATTTTTGGGCAGCAATGTCGGTATAGTCCTTCGTGTTCTGCATATGCAAAGCAGGCAATTTTAGAAAAAGGTGTTATAATAGGAATATATTTGGCTGTCAAAAGACTTCTCTCTTGTCAGCCATTTTTTACCAAGACTTAAACTTGTCATGCTGAATCATCCAGTTTTGATTCACACTTGAGATCCTGAAACGAGTTCAGGATGACAATAAAAAATTATGGGAGATCTTTTTAATCACATCCTTATTTATCCAATCATCAATGTTTTGGTTGCGGTATACCAATCATTGACGTTTTTTCATGTGCCGTATGCGCTCGGATTTGCAATCATAGGCCTCACTGTTGTGGTTCGTGCTGTTCTCTATCCGCTCATGGCATCACAGCTCAAGGCTGCTAAAAAAATGCAGGATCTCCAGCCTCATCTCACAACTTTAAAAGAAAAGCACAAAGGAGATTCAAAAAGACTCCAAGAAGCACAAATGGCTCTCTATAAAGAGCATGGCGTCAACCCACTAGCTGGTTGTTTGCCTTTGCTTATTCAACTCCCTTTGCTGATAGCACTATATAATGTGTTAGCACATGTCGTTGCTCTTCCCCCTCAAGAAGCATTGAGCTATATCAATGGCATTGTGTACTTCAGTGCTCTGAAGTTAACTACTGTATGGAATACTAACTTTTTCGGGTTGCCTTTGGGTGCTCATCCGTCCCAGCTCTTTGCAACGATGCCGCTTATCTTGCTCGTTCCTTTGATTACCGCAGTCTTACAGTTCATCCAATCAAAAATGATGATGACCACGTCAAACGTGGCTGAGGCGGCTCCGCTTAAACAGGCAGGAAAGAAAAACAAAAACAAAAAAGCTTTGGCGACTGTTGAACCTAAGAAAGAAGATGCTGCGGCTGATTTTGCCAAGACCTTCCAAACACAATCTCTCTATATTTTCCCTATCATGCTCGGGTATCTTTCCTTCAGCTTCCCGATCGGTTTATCTCTGTACTGGAATACCTTCACACTTTTTGGTATACTACAGCAGTATCAGATCTCAGGGTGGGGCACCATGCAGCCTTGGATTGACAAGCTAAACCTAGGGGTAAGGGGAAAGCGTCAAGGGTAAAGTATATTACAAATATGGCTAAGAAAACAGAAAAAATTACAACTGAAGAAGAAGCAAAAGACGAAG
>JAGOUP010000107.1 GCA_018061205.1 Candidatus Levyibacteriota bacterium
TAGGTCTCGCCATGCAAGCCAGAAGCAGCATGAAAGCCCGAGCCAAACTCGCCAGTGGTGATTTTTGGAATGATTAGTTTTACTACCAATATATTGGTATATCTGCACTAAATATCTTATAGTATACTTAATACCGGATGAGATGGGCACTGTGGTAGAATTGGAATTGAGAGTATAACTATTTTATGAATGCGCTGCGGAAAATTCTTCTTTTGAGTGATGCGTTTTTTCTTCTTTCAGGAGGGCTGCTTGGGCCGATTTATGCACTTTACGTGCAGAAAATAGGAGGGGATCTTCTAGATGCGAGCAGTACCTTTGCTATTTTCATGATAACTGCTGGTATCATCGTGTTTTTGTTGGGTATGTGGGAAGACAAAGTGAAACATCAAAAGAAATTTGTTATAGCAGGCTATGGTATTGGAATGATTGGATCACTAGGATACTTATTTGTCAGTTCTACGACAGGTCTTTTCATCGTGCAAGCAATTTTAGGATTTGCTGTTGCCATGAAAGACCCAGCATATGATGCACTTTTTTCCACTTCACAAAAACATTTAGCGCTTGCTTGGGGTGATTGGGAAGCAGTCGATTTTTTAGCAATCGGCATTGGCGCATTTGTTGGGGGACTGATTGCAACAAACTATGGTTTTCCAACATTGCTCTTTTGTCTTTTTCTACTATCTTGCGGTGCTTTTTTGGCGTCATTATATTTATTGAAATTTAAGAACGCATGATTCTTTTTTGTCATCCTGAACTCGTTTCAGGATCCATGTTCTTGCATATGAGATGCTGAAATAAATTCAGCATGACAATAAGAAAGGGAAATTTTATGTTTGATACATCATTATTACAAAAATTATATATTCCTTCATCTGATTCGCATAAGGGGCAGAATGGGAAGTTGATGGTTATTGGGGGATCACATTTGTTTCATGCGGCTGCTTTGTGGGCACTACAGATCGCATCAAAAATTGTCGATATGGTCTTTTTTTCCTCAGTTGCCCAGAATAATGAGATAGTGCAAAAAGCAAAAGAGGAATTTCGAAACGGTATCGTCGTTCCTCGATCGGAGATTGAACATTATATTGCTGAAGCAGACTGTATACTGATTGGGCCGGGGCTGATGCGGACGGAAACACGAATGACGAATGACGAATTACGAATTACGAATTTGACTGATATTACAAAGTTGAAGGATGAAGGGGAGCAGACGTATTATTTGACGAAGTATTTGTTAGAAAAATATTCAAAAAAAAAGTGGGTGGTGGATGGGGGGAGCTTGCAGATGATAACACCTACGATGTTGCCAAAAGGCAGCGTCATAACGCCTCATACGAGAGAATTCTCAAGACTGTTTGGTTTGGATGCGACACCAGATTCAGTACAGCAAATGGCAAAACAATATGACATCATCATTGTGGCAAAGTCTGAAAAAGATATGATTTGTTCAAAAGAGCAGTGTGTGATGATAGAAGGAGGCAATGCCGGCATGACCAAAGGGGGAACAGGTGATGTGTTGGCAGGACTTATCGCAGCACTGGGATGCAAAAACGATTTATGGACAGCAGCAGTAGCCGGAAGTTATTTTAATAAAAAAGCAGGTGAAGCACTCTTTGAAAAAGTTGGATATTACTTCAACTCTTCAGATCTGGCAAATGAAATACCAAAAGTTATGAAAACTATTTTATGAAGGTTATTATTGTTGGAAAAGGTGCTTTTGGAACTGCTCTTCATCACATTATTACGCAAACTGGACAAGATGTTTCTTTTGCAGAAAAAGGACAAGCGATCGTTCATGCAGATGTCGTGGTACTTGCCGTACCTGCTCAGGCAGTACGGTCGGTAGTAACATTGAATAAAAATCTTCTTAAAACTGTTCCAATTGTTAATACTTCAAAGGGCATAGAACAGACGACACATATGTTGCCTTTTCAAATAGTTGCAGACGTATTGGGTACAGATGTTGCATATTACTCGTTAATGGGGCCCAGTTTTGCAGGAGAAATGATGCAAGATATGCCAACCTTGGTGAATATTGGATACACAAAAGGGAAGGAAATAGCATCTATTCAGAAGCTTTTTTTGACCGATACATTTCGTCTTCGTATCATTCCTGATGTCCGTGCGATTGAACTGGCAGGTGTGTTAAAAAACGTTTATGCGATTCTCTGTGGTATTTCGGATGGACTAGGATTTGGGATGAATACTCGAATCAATCTGATTCTTTTGGCGTATCAGGAAGTATTGGCGCTTTCTCAGACATTGCAATATCCGATGACCGATGCGAGTATGCCGGGAGTATTGGGTGATCTTATTCTTTCCTGTACCAGTAGTAAAAGTAGAAATTATTGTTTTGGTAAAGAACTTGCAACGCATACGGTCTCAGATGCGCTTAATAGGGTGCATGCAACAGTAGAAGGGTATATGACCGTACTGTCTCTTTCGTATCTGCAGGAAACAACAGGAGCTATTATGCCTTGCAGTATGCTCCTACAGCGAATTGTGCAGCAGGATACGCCGAAGAAAACCCCACAGTTATTTGCAGATTTTATACGGATGGTGTAGTTACAGATTTTATTTGTTTTCCAATCG
>JAGOUP010000108.1 GCA_018061205.1 Candidatus Levyibacteriota bacterium
CTGTGCGAGTGACGACAACGGATAAAACAACAGGCAAGATCCTCAAAACCAAAGAAACACGAATCATTATCGATAAAAATGGATTTCTCAACAAAGAAATAGTAGATACAGACTGAATTATTTTACTGCGGAAAAGTCGAGTTGGATAGCAGGGGACATGGTTGATTTTAGTGTTACTTTCTTCATTTTTCCAACCCCTACGGCTGAAAGCATCGTTGAGATATTTTCTGAAAGTTTAGAAGCTCCGAAAGATACTTTGCCGACCATCACATGCATGATAGGGTTTTTGGCTTCTGTTTTATATCGCATTTGACCTCCAGCGAATTTTTTGGCTACTTCTTCTGGTTTGTCTGTGACAGTGCCGTTTTTTGGATTTGGCATGAGACCTTTTGGTCCGAGTACTTTGGCAACTCGTGCCAGTTTTGGCATCATTTGTGGCGTAGAAACGAGGATATCAAAATCTATTTTGCCACTTTGTATTTTTTCAATCACCCCGTCATCAGCGATGACGACTCGTACTTGTTTTCCTGTGCCATGAGGGAGAGAAATAGTTCCTGATAGACCTGTCTCTGTGGTATTGATATGGAGTTCTACTGTTTCATCAAATGATGCAACTTTGAGCTTTGGCAAGAGTTCGAGTGCTTCTTTGAGGGTATACGTTTTGGTTTTATCTACGAGTTTGCTAGCCGCTTTATATTTCTCAGAACGAGTTTTTTTCTGTACGCCACCTTTTTGTTTCTTCACCATTGGCTTCTTTTCTTCCTTGGCCGCCGGAGCTTTAGCGGAGGAGGCTGGTTGCGTTGTTACATCTTCAGGAGAAACATCAGCCTTTTTCGCTTCTAATTTCTTTGCTTCAGCCCGTTTTTTGGCCTGTGCTTGATTCTTTTGTTCTTCATCTTCAACACCGATAGTTTTGACTCGTATTTTTCCCATTATTTTTGTTCTCCTTCCATTTGAATGCCCATAGATCGTGCTTGTCCTGCAACGATTCTGGCTGCCATTTCGATATCATTTGCGTTCAAATCATCCATTTTGATTTTAGCGATCTCTCGTGCTTGATCCCATGTGAGTTTTCCTGCTGATTCTTTTCCTGGTTTTTGTGATCCTTTTTCTTTACCGAGTGTTTTTTTGATCAGTTCAGCAACGGGTGGTTTTTTGACGATAAAAGAGAAGGTTCTATCTTCATAGACGGTGATAACAACAGGGAGGACCGTGCCTTTTTGATCAGCTGTTTTATCATTGAATGCTTTCACGAATTCCATGATTGGAAGTCCGTGTTGCCCGAGAGCTGGTCCGACAGGTGGCGCAGGCGTCGCTGCTCCAGCCTGAACGTTGAGTTTGACCAATGTTTTGATTTTTTTAGCTGCCATAATTTAGTGATTAGGTTCTAGGGACTAGTTGCTAGGTTTGTGGTGTGGTTGGAGTTAGTAAAGAAGAATAAACTTCAATTGTGGTTCCAATCACAGGTACAATCAGCCTTAGCCTCCCATATGAATGTAGGTATATTATATCATACTTATTAGGATGTGCAATCCCACCTTGTTGACGGTAAAAACAGCTATATGATACGGTATTGCTATGCATGTTCTTCTCAACAGAAAGCCGGTATTTACGGTAAAACAATTGGAGAGACTTTCAAATATCTTTGATAATGCAGGTCAAGTGATCTTTGGTATAGTGGTTTTGTCACCATTGTTTGGTGAGTTTGACAAGATAAATTTGGTTGTGGTAGGATCGGGTATAGTAGTGATGGTGGGATGTTGGATCTTAAGCATATTGTTTTTGAAAAGGAGAAAATAATATATGGAAGCGTTTAATATAGTTTTTCTAGTGTTTTTAATTGTTTTAATGCTATTTGCAATAGCAGTTGTATTCCTCGCCCTCCCCGGAGCGAAGAAGAAATAAGCGTATTATTTTTACTCTTATTGCTTTAACCAGGTATTGAGCTTTTCCTCCCAATGCTCTCTATTGAAAGCGTATGCACCCGTTAGGATATCAATTTGTTCTGTTGAAATGTCATTATCTCCAGGTACGATTACCATTCCATCTGAAAGAACTTTTTTTAATCCATTGGCGTCATCATGAATCATACCTAATCTCACTACTTGCATAATTTGTAATTGTAAAGGCTCATCTAAATGACCAAAATGTGCTGCATAACGGCTAGAAAAAGTTTCTTTTCGATCGGCCATAAAATCTAAAAATTCAGCTATGAGATCTGGTTCTTCAGGATTATTGGGAGGAGGGGATAAAAATTCGCTCATTTTATAATGTTAAAGCTTGCTTACTTGTAAGAAGTCGAGTTCGACTGGGGTTTCTCGTCCGAAGATTGAGACCAAGACTCTGAGTTTGCCTCTTGCTTCGTCGATATTTTCAATGGTACCCAGGAATTCTGCAAATGGACCGTCGGTGATTTTGACTGCTTCATTGACCGTAAATGCTGCTTTGTAGAGAGGCTCTTCCAGCTTCATGAATTTCATGATGGCTTCAACTTCTTTTTCAGAAATAGGGGTTGGTTTGTTCATCGCGCCGATAAAGGCGGTGACACCTTGGGTGGTTCTGACC
>JAGOUP010000109.1 GCA_018061205.1 Candidatus Levyibacteriota bacterium
GCTTTTTAGTATTATATCCGAGAGTATAGATGGGATTTGTTTGGTTTTCAGGAATATGTGGTGTCCACGTATTGTCTTTTTCGTTGTAGAGAGAAACGCCGGCAATAGTTGGAGACACACAGGTGACCCAGGTATTCTCTCTATATGAATGAACCATAAAATATTGACAATCCGGCATACCCAAATCTTTTGGAGCGTATTCTTGCATGGCATCATCTTTTGTATTTATTTTGACGACCGTATTTTTTCCACCGACCCATAAGGTATCATTGACACTCGAAACAGTGGCGTAGGAGAGAAGAGTCGAGCCTCCTGTATAAGCTTTTTCTAATTTTCCATTTTCCAAATTTATACCATAGATTCCTGGTGGTTGGGTGCATGAAACATATAATGTTGTACCAATAACTGTGGCATATTTCATACAATTAAAGAGTCTTGAGTCATTTTGTCTGATAATTTCGTTTGTTCTTGGATCAAATTCTACAATACCTGAGGTTGAAACAATGATGAGATTTTGTTTGTAGTTAAAAACACCGCGGACATCATAGACATTTGGTAAATCGGATGGCTTCATATCTAAAAAGTGTGGAACACCAGTGACCAATATAGTGTCATTTCGTGAAGTATCAACAGGTAAAATAGTCGAAACTGCTTTTGTTGGTGTCGGCACTACTTTTGGGGCAGGTTTTGGAGCAGGTTTTGATAATTGCATCATGATTATAACCAATACGACAAAAAGTATGATGACTGCTGCCACTATACCCATAATGATAAATTTTTTCTTTTTTGATCGTGGTTTAATCATCTCTGGTGGTAGTTCTGAGATTGGTATCTCCGTTGATTGTATCCCAGTATTTGAGACTTGGGTTGTAGGAGTAGGTAATGGGGCTGGAGCAGTTTCCATGGTCTTCTTACTATGGCATATATTTGAAAAGTAAGTCAAGAAAATGGTATCATACCCAAGCTCCATGGCAGACACTCCAACAATAACTATTATTCGCTCCAAAAGAAGTACTGTGGCATTGCATGTTCTCCCAGATGGATCGCTCGAAGTAAAAGCGCCGATGCTGATGCCGAAATTTTTTATCAATCGGTTTATTGAAAAAAATAAAGAGTGGATACAAAAAAGAACAGCATTGGTACAACAAAAAAAAGCGCTGGAAAAAATATATAAAGATGGAGAAGCATTTTTATATCTGGGTGAGACATATCCATTGGTATTACGTAATGTGAGTCGTATAGAAATTGCAGAGGGAAAATTGTTCTATCCTCAAGCAATAAAATTTCGGATAAAAAAAGAAATAGAACAGTGGTATATAGCCCAAGCAAAAGAAATTATCACGAGAGAAGTAAAACGGTATGCAAAAGAAATGAATACTACGTATACTGATCTCACGTTTTCGGATACAAAATCCCAATGGGGGAGATGTACTCATGACAATAGATTACAGTTCAGTTGGCGACTGGTGATGACACCGCTTTTGGTACTGAGATATGTTGTAGTCCATGAACTCGCACATACATTTGAAAAAAATCATTCCTATCTTTTCTGGAGCAAAGTACGCAGTGTGAACCCATCATACAAACAGCAAATAAAGTGGCTCAAAGAAAACGGAAATACGCTGGTAGTATAAAAAAATCAAATATGTTCCGGATGTTTACAAAAGAGTTCTTCGCCGTTTTGTTTTTTCTCTATCATTTCAGCGATGATATTTCTCAATGAGTCTTCAGCCTCTTTGGTATAGAGAATTTTAAATTCTTTATCTGGATATCTGATATAACCACCCATAGGACGCGTATGATAATTTTCTTCAACGAGTAGGCAATATGCCATCAATTGCATTTCATGATTCAGATATGGAGAGGTGGGTGTTCTTCCTGTTTTTACTTCTACAGGGAATATCATCTGGTTTTGCTGCAGCAAATAATCAGGTTTTCCACACAAGGGGATGGTTTTGGCAAATAAAAGCTTTCCAGGATTTTCTTCAGTGTCTTGATAAATTCTTTTACCCAGGAGTACACCAAAACTCTTTTTCTTTCGTAATAAATAAAAGACAAAAATAATCCCGATACACAAAGTACTGATGGCAAGAAACAAAAGTATCATATTAAAACTGCATAAAAATCAATGCAACCACCGTCAATATCAATCCGACAAGGATGAGTGCGATGGCTAAGGCAAAGACCTTTTTATATATAGTAAGCCATTGTGATAGCTGCGTGTGTTTAATTTGTCCATATTTCATCGCTTGGTTGGAGGAAAGGAGGCCTTGGAGGCGAAGCCACCACGCCCTTTTGCAATAGACATAATCACCAAGTTCACTGGCAGTGATGTATGGAGAATCTTTCATAGCTGTATTGTAGCAAATCAAATTTTGGTATACTATCCTCATGGATAAAAAACACATAATTTTTGAAATTCTCACAAAAGAACCACATGCAGTCATGGCAACGGTAGGAGGAAATAATGAGCCTGAAGCGGCTCTCATTGGTTTCGCGCACACTGATAATT
>JAGOUP010000019.1:0-1650 GCA_018061205.1 Candidatus Levyibacteriota bacterium
TACTCCTCAAGAAATCTCAGCTATGGTACTCCAAAAAATCAAAGCGGACGCTGAAGCGTATCTGGGAGATAAAGTCACACAAGCAGTGATCACCGTTCCTGCATATTTTGATGATTCACAAAGACAGGCAACGAAGCAAGCAGGAGAAATTGCAGGATTGGATGTTCAGCGTATCATCAATGAGCCAACTGCAGCAGCATTAGCATATGGATTAGACAAAAAGAATGCACATACAATTGCTGTTTATGATTTAGGGGGAGGAACCTTTGATATCTCTATTTTGGAATTAGGTGATGGTGTCTATGAAGTAAAATCAACAAATGGTGACACGCATTTGGGTGGAGATGATTTTGATCAAGTGATTGTTAATTACATTGCTGATGAATTTAAGAAAGAAAATAATGTAGATTTGAGAAAAGATCCACAGGCACTACAACGGCTTCGTGAATCAGCAGAAAAAGCAAAAATAGAACTTTCGAGTTCTCAGGAAGCATCTATCAATCAACCTTTTATTACGCAAGGGAAAGATGGACCACTACACTTAACCCTAACTATTACACGTTCAAAGCTCGAACAATTAGTCGATGAACTCATTAAAAAGAGTATTACACCAGTTGAATTGGCATTAAAAGATGCAAAATTAAAAACAACTGATATTGATGAAGTTATTTTAGTTGGTGGGATGACTCGTATGCCAGCTGTACAAGCAGCTGTTGAAAAGTTTTTTGGAAAAGAACCAAACAAAGGAATCAATCCTGATGAAGTAGTAGCCCTCGGTGCTGCAATTCAGGGAGGAGTACTTGGTGGAGAAGTAAAAGATGTTTTGCTTTTGGATGTGACACCACTAACACTTGGTCTTGAAACATTAGGGAGTGTGTCTACTCCTCTTATTCAGCGAAACACGACTATTCCAACCAGCAAATCCCAAGTGTTCTCTACCGCTGCTGATAATCAAACACAAGTTGAAATCAATGTGTTACAAGGAGAAAGACCAATGGCAGCAGACAATAAATCATTGGGACGATTTATTCTTGATGGTATTCCTCCTGCTCCTCGCGGTGTTCCACAGGTTGAAGTTACTTTTGATATTGATGCAAGTGGTATTTTACATGTGAAAGCATCAGATAAGGCATCAGGGAAAGAACAGAGTATCAAAATTACTGGTTCTACAGGTCTCTCAAAGGAAGAAGTAGAAAAAATGACAAAGGATGCTGAGATGCATGCAAAAGAAGATGAAGAGAAAAAAGAAAAGATAGAGGCACGAAATGGTGCAGATTCACTGATTTTTACTGCTGAAAAATCTCTCAAAGATGCAGGAGATAAAGTAACAGAAGATCTAAAAAAAGAAGTTGAAGAAAAGATAAAAGATTTGAAAGCAATTTTGGATACAGGGAGTAAAGAGGAGTTAGAAACAAAAACAAAAGATCTTTCGGAAAGTTTGCAAAAAGTAGGGCAAGCTATGAGTCAGCAGCCACAAGGACAAGAAGGGGCAGAAGAATCTACGTCAGCTGATGCAGGTACAGAAGAAACAAAAGAGACAGATGAGACAAAAGGTAAAAAAGACAAAAAAGACGAACCAGTTGAAGGGGAAGTCGTAGAATAATTTTAAATTTGAAATTAGAAATTTGAAATGAATGTTTAAAATTTAAA
>JAGOUP010000019.1:1750-9010 GCA_018061205.1 Candidatus Levyibacteriota bacterium
TTTAAAATTTAAAATTAAAAATTTCAAATTATGTAATCCGCGATATTCGCGGATTTTTAGTAAATAACCATATGGCAGAAAAAGATTTTTATACGGTATTAGGAGTAGCAAAAACAGCCAGTGCTGATGAAATAAAAAAAGCATATAGAAAGTTGGCATTGGAGTATCATCCTGATAGAAATAAATCACCAGAAGGTGTTACAAAATTTAAAGAAATAACGAAGGCTTATGAGGTACTTTCTGATCCGAAAAAGCGAACAACCTATGATCAATTCGGTGCGGCTGCTTTTGAACAAGGAGGCGCCGGTGCAGGTGGTCCTTTTGGAGGAGCAGGTCCATTTGGAGGTACCCAGGGTGGACAGTATGGTCCGTTTTCTTATAGTTATGGAAACGGGGGAGATTTTGGAGGATTTTCTGACCCTTTTGAAATATTTGAACAATTTTTTGGTGGAGGTTCTCCTTTTGGACAACAACGACAACGCCGCAGTGTCTATTCCATAACGATTGATTTTATGGAAGCAGTAAAAGGAGTAGCCAAAAAAGTGACTATTGAGGATAAGACACAGACTATTAAAATCCCCGCTGGTGTTGATGATGGTTCACGAATACGATTTGACGCGTATGATATCGTGGTTCGAGTACGTCCCGATAAACGTTTCCAACGAGAAGGATCAGATATTATTACCAATAAAGAACTCCTCTTTACGAAAGCAGCGTTGGGGGAAGTTATCAGTGTCGAAACAGTAGAAGGAATGGTACAAGTACGTATTCCATCAGGTACGCAACCTGATACGGTTATCCGATTGAAAGGAAAAGGAATGCCCCATATACGAGGCTCTGCTCGAGGAGATCATTATCTTCGAATAAAAGTACAAATTCCAAAAAACTTGACGACAAAACAAAAAGAATTACTTGAGCAATTTGATGGAGAAACTGGGAAAAAAGGGTGGTTCTAAATGTGATACTATTAGAGTAATACTACTCTATGAAAATAAAACTGTCCATTGTTTTCCTCGCTATTATCCAATTCTTTCTTTTGCCTCGTGTTATTTTTGGTGCTATGCAAGATTGTCTTGAAAATCAAGGGTACGTTGATGGAATTGGGTGTGTTCCCACAGATACTGGTGGGTTTGTTAGCCAGTTTTATGGTATTGGACTCGGTCTTATTGGTGGTGTCTCAATTCTTTTTATTATTCTTGGCGGATATTTTATTCTGATGTCGCAAGGGGATCCTTCAAAATTGGCAATAGGGAGAAGTTATATAACCTATGCAGTCATAGGACTTTTACTTGCTATTTTTGGTTTTATCTTTACTACAGTGATTGCAGTTGACATTTTACGTATACCAGGCTTTAATTGAAATAGGAGTAAACTCCTATTTCATCCTGTATGAAGCGAAGGATCCCATTATGAAGAGATTTCTGCCCATTTTGTTTCTGATTCTATTTTTGTTTTCCTCTTTTAGTGTTTTTGCACAGGAGGTACCTACCGCTACTCCTATTCCGGCAGCTGGGGTTACTGCGACACCTGTTCCTGTAGCTGCAGCTACCGCTACCCCTACTCCTGATCTTGGAACAACAGGGGCTGCTGCAACACAGCCTATTCCAGGATGTATTGGGGGGCCTACTGATCCATGGAGATGTGATGAAGAGGTTACTTTTATGGGTAAATCAGCGTCTCGGGCAAAAGACTTTCTCAATTGGACAATGGCGCATTATAAATGGGCTGAATATACCGCTGATAATCCAATTGGAACATTTTGGTCTCGTATTCGTAATATTATGTATGGATTGCTTTTCTTGTTTGTTTTAGCAACTGCCTTTATTTTGATTATTACCAGAGGGAAAAGTATTACCGTTATGAAATTTATTCCCCGGTTTGTTTTTGTACTTATTTTTGCAACGTTGTCTTTTGCTATTGTGCAATTTCTTTATCAAATCAGCGATATTATCATGGGATTTTTTCTCCAGGGTCCAGGACTCAAGGATGGGACCATTGATAAAGATTTGAAAGTAATATCAGGTGATAATTTATTTTTTATTGGATGGAAATATGAAAGTTTTATTGGATACAGATCAACAAATCCATCTGATGCAGAAGCAGCATTCATGTCAATTTTACTTCTAAAATTAACCTCAATAACCTTTTATATTATGGCAACGCTTCTCTTAATTCGAAAAGTAATTCTTTGGCTATTTATTGCAGTATCTCCTGTATTTCCTTTTTTGCTTTTGTACTATCCTATTCGAAATACGGGGAAGATTTGGATTGGTGAATTTTTCCGTTGGCTTTTATATGGCCCACTGTTTGCTATATTTCTTTATGGCCTTGTTGCCCTTTGGCAATTTCAACCGGTCGGTGCTCCGCTAAATGCAGTAGGTATTCCGCTCAATTTTGAAACCAATAAAACAGGTGCTGTTGCTGGAAAAGATATAAAGTATCCAACAGCTATCAATATTGTTATCGGGGGACCAGGACAAACGATTAGTCGGGAAAATAATGTAAATCTTCCTGATACGTTTGTATTGTATGTATTTGCACTCATCATGGTATGGGTTGTGACATTTTTCCCATTCATATTACTGCGAATTTTCTTGGATCATATGACAAATATGCTCTCGAATGAAAATTGGTTGACGCGACAGATGGGTAAAACGCCATTTCCACCTCCTCAGTCAGGTCCTCCTGCACGGCCAGTTATGCCAGCAAATCCGATTATGCCACCTCCTCCATTCTCTCCAAAAGGCGCACCAAGTGGTATGGCAAAGCAAATGCCAACTGGGGCTGCTCTCAGACCTGCTGATGCTGTAGTAAATCAACAAATTCTCAAGAATGCAAATCTTTCTGTCCCAACTCTTCGAGATATTGCACGTATGGAAACAGCTACTATGAATTCAAGTGTTGCACAAAATCAAGAAGTTGCGCGTGCACAGCAGTCTCTTCAAAAAATTGCAAATCCTGCTGCAACGACAAATTCGGTAGAACGGTCTCAATATACTATGGTTCGTGAGAAATTGACCCAGGAAAGTCAATCAGGAAATCTCTTTGCTAAATCTATTCTCAATGCGGCAAATACCATGAGTGTTGGGTCAATGCCACAACAGAGAGTCAGCGATGTTATTCACAAGGTGGCGAATCCAACCATCGTTGTTACTCCGTCAGAAAAAGAACAATTTGCAGCATTGCATGAAAAAGTGATAGATGCTAGTCAAAAAGGAGACACATTAGCAAAAGCTATTTTGGATTCTACTGCAAGTGCTTCTCAGTTAGAAGATGCGAGTAAAAAAGGTGATAAAGTTGCCACAGCAGTGTTGGATGCGATAGAGCAGCAATCACTCCAACAGATAAAATTACCGACCGTAAACCGAGTGCAAGCAGTAAGTTTGGATGATTACGAAGCAGTGAAAAAGATGTGGAAAGAGAATTATCAAAAACTTGAACCACCTGTTGGTGTTGAAAGAAATGAATGGATTTCAAAAGATCAGCAAAAGATTAGTGACACCATTAATTTGCTCAGTTCGCCTGATGCAGTAAAAGAAAAAGAAGGTATGCAAATGGTGAGTAACATTTTGCCATTCCTTATGATTGGTGGTTTCTCAAAAACAGAAGTTATTGCCTATCTCAAAGCAAAACAGGAAGCCGGAAAAGATGTCTTGGAAGTGGCAAAGGCTAAGGAAGAAGATGAAGAAAGCAAAGTAGTTGCTGGAACTACAGCAAAAGCAGAACAAAAAACAATGAGCGCTGAAGTAGAAGAAGAACCAAAAGTTCCAAAGGAGTTAGAAGATACACCAAAAGGATGATATTCAGCCCTTGACGATTTCGTTAAAATACGCAACAATGATAGTACGCGTTGCGAGACGTTTTTATATAATTAGGCAAGAATATTGTCAAATAGGATATCCTATTTGTTGCCCACAATACTATGCTAGGAAATTTATTTACCAGTAAACCAAAACCTATCCCCACGCCCTCCCCTGTGGTAGTCCCTCCATCTATTGCTCCCGCAGCACCTATGCCAGTACAACCAGTTATGCAGCAACCACAGCCAGCAATGCCACTACAACAACAACCAATGCAACCATTGTCACAAATGCCTGCTTCTCAGCCAAGCGAGTCCCAACAAGCTGGAGGACAACAAGTAGTTGGTTCGTCTATGCAACCAACACTCCGTAATGATTTGTCTGTATTAACACATTTGGATACAAGAACAACAGCAGTATTACAGCAAGCAGAAAAAGAAGCACAAAGACTGCAATTGCAACTTATGATGCCTGAACAACTGTTATATGGGTTATTGTGTGATGCCCAAATTTTTGACCTTTTACAAACAATTTCAGCAGATGCAGCAAACATTTCTCAAAAATTACAACAAACAGAACAAGCAGGAACGTATACAGCTGGACAACCAACACTTTCTGAGGATGTATTACAAATTATTGAAAAAGCGTATACTGGTGCTAAAAATCGTGATGCTGAATTTATTACTCCCGAAGATTTATTCATGACGATGTTTACTCAAGCTCCAACGGTTACAGCATTTTTGAGTGCACAAGGAATAACAAAAGAAAAAATAACAGAAAAACTGGATAAATCAACAGAATATGTAACAGGCAAAAAATCAGTATTGGACAAATTTGGAATTGATTTAACGCAGGAAGCCAGAGATGGGAAATTGGATCCTATTACAGGACGAGACAAAGAAATTGAGCGCCTTATTCATATCATGTTACGACGTACAAAAAACAACCCGATTATTATCGGTGAGGCCGGGGTTGGAAAAACAGCCATTGTTGAGGGAATGGCACAAAAAATTGTTGCAGGGGACGTGCCAAAGGATCTTTTGGACAAACATATTTTTATGCTGGATTTGGCAGCAATGGTTGCAGGTGCTTCTCATCGAGGAGAATTTGAAGAGCGGCTTAGAGGGGTTATCAAAGAAACACAACTTTCAGCAGGAAAAATCATTCTTTTTATTGACGAAATTCATACGCTCATTGGTGCAGGTGACAGCGGAGGAGCTATGGATGCATCAAATATTATAAAACCATATTTGGCTCGTGGTCAGTTGCAAATTATCGGAACAACAACAACAGCAGAATATCGTCGATATTTTGAGAAAGATAAAGCATTTGAGAGACGATTTCAAAGTATTACTGCTGACGAGCCATCAGAAGAAGTCGCAATTGCTATGCTGAAAGTACTGAGACCAAAATATGAAAAATTTCATCATGTGTCTATTACTGATGAAGCAATTGAAGCAGCAGTAAAACTATCAAAAAAATATATTGGAGAGCGTTATTTACCTGATAAAGCAATTGATTTATTAGATGAAGCAGCAGCTGAAGTAAAACTGAAAGCAGCTGGGTTATCACATGATGTTATAGAAGAACCGAAAAAAGAAAAAGAAACGATTGATATACCAAAAGAAGCAGCAGCTGATCAAAAAGTAGTTCCAGCACCACCGGATGTTGCAGTAGCTAGCAATGGTATTGTGACACCATTGCCTGTGCAACAGCCCGTGCAGCCAGTACAGCCTATGCCAATACAAACAAGTGGTGGTGCGCAGATGCAACCACAAGCAGGTGTGTAACAATATATATGCAAGATCCAACAATACCAAATAATCAACAACCAAATGCACAAATACCGACAGGTATGCCACCCGTTACTGGTATGTCTCAGCCTGTGAGTACACCAGCACCAGTGGCACCACTTACTGGGCAGACGCCAAGTATACAGTCACCACAACCACAACAGCCTGAAAAAGTTGCTCAAGCACCAGTAGTGAAACCTGCAGAAAAACCTGAGGTGAAGAGAGAAGCATCAAAAAATGGAGAACCAGAAGTGAAAAAGGTGGATATTGAAAAAATAGTGAGTAGTTGGACAGGGATTCCAATTACAAAACTGACAGAGGATGAGGGTGCAAAACTGTTGAATTTAGAAAAACGTATTCATCAACGACTTATTGATCAAGAAGAAGCAGTGACTGCAGTTGCTGAAGCAGTCAGACGTGGTCGTATAGGACTCGCTGCAGCAAATAGACCTATCGCATCATTTATTTTCTTGGGTCCCTCAGGTACTGGTAAAACAGAGTTAGCAAAAACACTCGCTGAAATACTTTTTGGTAAAGATGATGCATTGGTCCGATTAGACATGTCCGAATATATGGAAAAACACGAGGTAGCAAAACTTATTGGTGCACCTCCAGGGTATGTTGGCTATGAAGAAGGTGGACAATTGACTGAAGCAGTCAGGGCCAAGCCTTATTCTATCGTTTTGCTGGATGAAGTAGAAAAAGCACATCCTGATGTTTTTAATATTTTGTTGCAGCTTTTGGAAGATGGTAGATTGACCGATAACAAAGGAAATACAATTTCTTTTAAGAATACTATTGTTATTTGTACCTCAAATATTGGGAGTGCACTTATTACGCAAAAACTAGGAGAAAAAGAAGGAAAAGAATTGACAGAAGTCGAATTTGTTAAAGAATTTGGTGAATTAACGACATTAGTGAATGGAGAACTTCGCAAGTTCTTCAGACCAGAACTGCTCAATCGTTTTGATGATATTGTGATCTTTAAGCCTTTGCGTCGTCAAGATATGAAAGCCATTGCCAGACTGGGTATTCAAAAAACCAACAAACTCTTACAAGAACAAGATATCAAGCTTACGATGTCTGATAAAGCATTGTCTCAGTTGGCATTGGAAGGGTATGATCCAATATACGGAGCACGACCACTGCGAAGATTGATACAAACATCTATTGAAAATCCTATTGCTGTGCTAATCATTGCCAAAACATTTGTTGCAGGAGATACAATCATGATTGATTATGATCAGGCAAAATCTGATTATTCTTTCCGAAAAGCAACACCGCAAGATATTGCCCGCCTGTCATCGCCTGAAGGCGAAGCCAATGGCGGACAGGCAGCAGTTGAAAAACAAGCAGAAGAAGATAAGAAACAAAAGGAAAATCCTACACCTTCACTTGGAGATGCAAAGCAATTAAATAATCCAACAAATAATAATCAAAACAAACAATTTCCATCAGGAAATACTCCTCCTGCTGCTCAAGTTGTAAACTCTCCCACAACACCTTCAATACAAAACAATAGTGTGAATACGAATTCTCGGCCAGTTCCGCCTATTTCATCGGGGTCTCCACAGACGCCAGTAGTCGATACTCCGAAGTAGTCTTTTCTTCTTTTTCTCTATATTCTTATTGAAGGATGCCTATTTTTCTGGTATACTACTCTCTAC